>NZ_LHSJ01000183.1:0-14977 GCF_001270295.1 Achromobacter sp. DMS1
CGCGCCGTGGCGCGCTGGCTGCGCCACCAGCTGCAGACACGGCATTGCTCAACCCGCAACGGCCGGCGCCTCGAGCTGGCCGCCACGGGAAATCCGCGGCGCAGGCGCGCGCCGCGCGCGCGCTGCTCGGCCTGGACCTGCCCGTGCAGCCGGTGCCCGCCGCATGGTGCTGAACCGCCCGCGCTTTGCGCCGCCGCAAGCCCGCCGCCCGCGATTTCCGGTAAAGTCGGAAAGACGTCGGGTTTCCCCACGAGGCAATGGCGATGAAACGCATCTTGATTCCCACTGACGGATCCCAGGCGTCTCTGCACGCGGTGCAAGCGCTGCTGCAGGCGCGCCGCTACGATCCTGTCTCGCAAGTGGACCTGCTCACGGTGCAGCCGCCGCTGCCCCGTCGGCCTGCTCGACCGCCCGCTGGCGCCCCGAAGAACTCGACGCGCTGTGCCGCGAAACCGGCGAGCACGCGCAGCGCGAAGCCGCCCGCCTGCTCGACGATGCGGGTCTGCCCTGCAACCGCCGGGTCGAGCTCGGACCGCCCGCCGAAACCATCGCGCGCGTGGCGGCCGAGACCGGCGCCAATGAAATCTACATGGGCTCGCGCGGGCTGGGCTCGCTGTCCTCCGTGCTGCTGGGCTCGGTCGCCGCCAAGGTGCTGCGCCTGACGGAACTACCCGTCACCCTGGCCAAGTAATGCGCAAGGAGCGGACATGCTGAAGATCCTGGTTCCCGTGGACGGCTCCGAATCCAGCCTGCGCGCCGTGCGCCACGCCTGCGCCCTGGCGGGCGGCGCGCCCGCCGCCCGCCTCTACCTGCTCAACCGTGCAGACCCCGCCGCGCGGACGCGCCGGCCTGTCGCGCATGATCACGCAGGAAATGATCGACGACTTCTACCGCCGCGAAGGCGAGGACGCGCTCAAGGATGCCCTCGCGCTGGCGCGCACGGCGCAAACGGCGCACACTGCCGAGGTGGCGCTCGGCAAGCCGGCGCAGGAAATCGTCGAACATGCGCGCCGCCACGGCTGCGAGCGCATCGTCATGGGCTCGCGCGGCAACGGCGCGCTGGCCGGCGTATTCCTGGGCTCGGTGGCCAACCAAGTGCTGCAGCTATCCGACCTGCCTGTCACCCTGCTTCGCTGAGCATCAGGCGCGGCGACCGCGCTTGCGCTGCGTCAAACGTCCGCCCCGCCCGCCGCGCGACAATGCCGGCAGCGGGCCTGTCCCGCATTCCGCACCTTTGGAGGCATGAACATGATGTTGAAGAAACTCGGCCTGGCCGCCCTGCTCGCCGCCGCCTGCTCGCCCGCGCTGGCCGCCGAATGCTCGGTGGACATCGCCGGCAACGACCAGATGCAGTTCGACAAGAAGGAAATCACCGTCAGCAAGCGCTGCAAGCAGTTCACGGTGAACCTCACGCATCCGGGCAAGCTGGCCAAGAACGTCATGGGCCATAACTGGGTGCTGACCCGCCAGGCGGACCTGCAGGGCGTGGCCACCGACGGCATGGCCGCCGGCCTGGACAACGACTACGTCAAGAAGGGAGATGCCCGCGTCATCGCCCACACCAAGGTCATCGGCGGCGGCGAATCGGATTCGGTCACGTTCGACGTCAGCAAGCTGGCCGCGGGCCAGGACTATGCCTATTTCTGCTCCTTCCCCGGACACTTCGCCGTGATGAAGGGCGTGCTCAAGCTGGCGGACTGATCCCGCCCGCGCTCCGCCGGGGCCGCGCCGCAGCCCTACAATGGCCGCTTCCGGAATCCCCGACAGGAGCAGGCATGAGCAACGAAAAAGTAGCAATCGTCACCGCCGGCGGCAGCGGCATGGGCGCGGCGGCGGCCCGCAAGCTCGCGGCCGACGGATACCGTGTGGCCATTCTGTCGTCTTCGGGCAAGGGCGAGGCCCTGGCCCGGTCGCTGGGCGGCCTGGGCGTCACCGGGTCCAACCGCTCGCCCGACGACCTGGCCCGGCTGGTCGACGCGACCCTGGCGCGATGGGGCCGCGTCGATGCCGTGGTCAACAGCGCCGGCCACGGCCCCAAGGGGCCGCTGCTGGAGATCAGCGACGACGACTGGCACCTGGGCATGGAGTTCTACCTGCTGAACGTGGTGCGCATCACGCGGCTGGTGGCGCCCGTCATGAAGCAGCAGCAATCCGGCTCCATCGTCAACATCTCCACCTACGCCACCTTCGAGCCGGAAGCGCTCTTTCCCACCTCGGGCGTATTCCGCGCCGGCCTGGCCGCCTTCGCCAAGGTGTTCGCCGACGAATACGCGCCGCACAACGTGCGCATGAACAACGTGCTGCCCGGTTTCATCGACAGCCTGCCCGAAAAAGAAGACCGCCGCTCGCGCATCCCCATGGGCCGCTACGGCAAGGCCGAGGAAGTCGCCGAGCTCATCGCCTTCCTGGCGTCGGATTCTTCCTCGTACATTACCGGCCAGAACATCCGCATCGACGGGGGCATCACGCGGTCGGTATAGCGGCGCGGCGACACGGCGCGGCTCGCGGGAACTACGACTTAAGTCGTAGTCTCTCGTCCTAACGGCGGTATTGAACCGCCGCGGCCTCTTGAGTACCTTAGCTTTTCGCGCCAGACGAGAGGTGTCCGCATGACCGCCGCGCCGCCGTCCGCGGCCGACGCGCAGGCCGCTTTCGCCCGGTATCCCAAGCCCACGGCCGGCCAGGCCTCGCGGTTCCTGGCCCAGGCCACGTTCGGCCCCGCGCCGGCCGACATCGAGGCGGTGATGCGCGACGGCTATGCCGCGTGGCTCGATGCGCAGCTCGAGATGCCGCCTTCGCAGACGCATTTCGACTGGCTCATCGCGCAAGGCAAGAACACCGAGGAGTTCAAGGGCAACGGCATCAACGCGCCGCTGGAATCCACACTGTGGCGCAAGTTCATCTCCGCGCCGGACCAGGTGCGCACGCGCGTGGCCTTTGCGCTGTCGGAGATTTTCGTGGTGGGCGTGTCTGCCATCACGGCGTCCTGGCCGCTGTTCGGCGCGGCCGGGTTCATGGACCTGCTGGCCGAGCACGCGCTGGGCGATTACCGCGAGCTGCTGACGGCGGTGTCGCGCAATCTGTCCATGGGCTGCATGCTGACGTACCGCGGCAACCGCAAGGAAGACCCGCGCACGGGCCGCCACCCCGACGAGAACTACGCGCGCGAAATCATGCAGTTATTCAGCATCGGGCTCGTGCTGCTCAACGACGACGGCACGGTCAGGCTGGTGGACGGCAAGCCGGTGGAAACCTACACCAATGCCGACGTGCAGGGCCTGGCCAAGGTGTTCACGGGCTGGGACCTGGACGGCCCCGAAACCGACGTCGGGTTCCACCGCCGCCCCATGGCGCTGAACAATGCCCTGCATTCGATGGCCGAGAAGCGTTTCCTGGGCGCGGTGATTCCGCCCGGCACCGACGGCCATCTGTCGCTGGCGCGCGCCATGGAGGTGATCAGCGGCCATCCGAACGTGGCGCCTTTCATCGGCACGCAGCTCATCCAGCGGCTGGTCACGAGCAACCCCAGCCCGGCTTACGTGGCGCGCGTGTCGACGGTGTTCAACGACGACGGCAGCGGGCGGCGGGGCAATCTGAAGGCCGTGGTGCGGGCCATTCTGCTGGACCGCGAGGCGCGCTTCCCCGACCTGGATTCTCCCGCCTGGGGCAAGGTGCGCGAGCCCATCGTGCGCTTCGCGGCCTGGGCCCGCGCTTTCGGCGCCACGTCGGTGAACGGCGCCTGGGCCATGCCCGACACCACCGACAACACCATCCGGCTGGCGCAGAGCCCCATGCGCTCGCCCAGCGTGTTCAATTTTTTCCGGCCTCGCTATACGCCGCCGGTCACCGAGCTGGCCCGGCGCCACCTGGTCGCGCCCGAGCTGCAGATCACCGACGAAACCAGCGTGGCGGGATATCTCAACTTTCTTTCCATCTATGTGGACCGGGGCTGGGAAGACCTGCAGACTTCGTATGCGGCGGAGATGGCGCTGGCGGGCGATGCCCGGGCGCTGGTGGACCGCATCGTGCTGCTGCTGGCGGGCGCCGGCCTTCAGCGCGCAGACCGCGGCGGCCATCGCCGCGGCGGTGGAGAAGATTCCGGCCGGCCGCCGCGCGACCGGGTGGCGCGCGGCCTCATGCTGGTGGCTGCCACGCCCCGAATACCTGGTGCAGAAATGAACCGGCCCGACTCGCCCGACCGCCGCCGCTTCCTGCGCCGCGCCTGCGCCCTGGGCGCGGCGGGCGGCGCGCTGCCCATGGCCGTCAACCTGGCGGCGCTGGGCGCGGCGGCGGCGCAGTCCGCGCCCGCGCAATCCTACAAAGCGCTGGTCTGCGTCTTTCTGTATGGCGGCAACGACCCCTACAACACGCTGGTGCCCTGCACGATGCCGCCTATCGCGCCTACGCCAGGGCGCGCACCGACATCGCGCTGCCCCGCCAGGCGCTGGCGGGCACCGCGTTGACGCCGGAAGGGTCCGGTGGTCCGGGCATGCAATTCGCGCTGGCGCCCGCGCTGGCGCCGCTCAAGCCCTGGTTCGAGCGCGGCCGCATGGCGGTGCTGCTCAACGTGGGCCCGCTGGTGGTGCCCACCACCAAGGCCGAGTACATCGGCGCGCGCGTGCCGCTGCCGCCCAAGCTGTTCTCGCACAACGATCAGCAATCGTACTGGCAGGCGCTGGCCCCGGAAGGCGCGGCGTCGGGCTGGGCGGGCCGGCTCACCGATCTCTTCGCCGGCGCCAACGCGCAGCGCAGCTTCACCGGCATTACGGCGGGCGGCTCCACGGTGCTGCTGGCGGGCCGTCAGGTGGCGGGATACCGGGTAGGCGTGCAAGGCTCGACGCGCATTGAGCTGCTGCAGCGCGATATGTACGGGTCCAGCGACTGCACCGCGCTGCTGCGCCGGCTCATTACCCAGCCGCGCGAGCACCTGATGGAGCGCGAGCTTTCGCGCATCGCGGCGCAGTCCATCGACGCCGATACGCGCCTGCGCGCGGCGCTGGCCGGTGTGGCGGTGCCGGGCGACTTCTCCACGCCGCTGGCGCAGCAGCTGCAGATCGTCGCCCGCATCATCGCGGCGCGCGAGGCGCTGGGTGCGCGCCGCCAGGTGTTCTTCGTGTCGCAGAACGGCTACGACAACCATACCGGCCTGCGCGACACCCACCCCGCCCTGCTCGGGGAACTGGGCCAGGCGCTGTCGGCCTTCCAGCAGGCCATGGAAAGCCTGGGCGTGGCCGGCCAGGTCACCACCTTCACCGCCTCGGAGTTCGGCCGCACGCTGGGGTCCAACGGCAACGGCTCGGACCACGGCTGGGGCGCCCACCATTTCGTGCTGGGCGGCGCCGTCAAGGGCGGCCGCTACTACGGCACGCATCCCGATATCGCCGTGGACGGGCCCGGCTTCGTCGACAACGGCCGCCTGCTGCCCACCATGGCGGTGGATCAGTTCGGCGCGGCGCTGGGCCGCTGGTTCGGGGCGGAAGAAGACGAGCTTGGGCTCGTGTTCCCCAATCTGCGCCATTTCGACGCCCGGGCCGTCGCGCTGTTCTGACCGCGCCCCCGCTCCTCAGTTTGCCGCCAGGCGCGAGCGCGAGGCGAGCTGTCGCCAGCGCTGCACTTCGCTCTGCACGAAGGCGCCCAGCTCCGCCGGCGACGAGCGGCGGACCTCCGCGCCCTGCTCGCCGATCTTGGCGCTCACTTGCGGATCGGCCAGGGCCTGGTTGAGCGCGGCGTTGAGCTTTTCCACCACGGCGGGGTCCGTCTTCGCGGGCGCGAAAATGGCGTACCACTGCGGCACTTCCACGCCGGGCACGCCGCCTCGGCCAGCGTGGGCAGGTCGGCAGCACGGCGCTGCGGTCGTGGCCGGCCACCGCGAGCGCGCGGATGCGGCCCGACTTCAGGTGCGGATAGGCGCTGAACAGGCTCGGGAACATCACTTGCGTGGTGCCGGCCAGCGTATCCGTCATGGCGGGCGCCGAGCCCTTGTAGGGCACGTCGAGCATGGTGGCGCCGATGGCCTGGTTGAAGAGCTCGCCCGCCACGGCGGGCGCGGTGCCGGGGCCGGCCGAGGCAAAGCTCAGGTCGTTGGGGTGTTCATGCGCGTAGCGCACCAGGCCCGCCACGTCCTTCACGTCGAGCGTGGAAGACACCACCAGCAGCGTGGGCGAGCTGGCCACCATGCCGATGGGCGCGAAGTCCTTGACCGGATCGTAATTGAGCTTCTGCAAGGCGGGATTGATGCCGTGCGTGCCGATATAGCCCAGCATCAGCGTGTAGCCGTCGGGCTCGGCGCGGGCCACGTAGTCGGACGCGATGGCGCCCTGCGCGCCGGGCTTGTTGACCACGATGACGGTCTGGCCCAGCAGCTCGCCCATTTTCTGGCCCACCACGCGAGCCAGCGCATCGTTGCCGCCGCCAGGGGCGGTGGGAAGACCAGCGTCACCGGGTGATCGGGGTAGGCGGCCTGCGCGGGCGCCTGCCCGAGGGCGAAGGCGAGCGCGGCGGCGCAGGCAAGTCGGAACAAGGCGGGTTTCATGATGCGTCTCCTGAATGAAAAATGGTCTCTGCCGGACCTGGAAAACAAGGCGCCGCGGCGGGCGCCCGGCGAAATGCGTATCGGGGGCGTGTTCAGGCGTGTTGGGGCGGGGCCGGCTCCGGCCAGGCGGCCGCNCGCGCCGCCCGCCAGGGCGCAGGCGTGGCGCACGGCGCGCAGGCTGGATTCGGAGCCGTCCACGGGAACCAGGATCTTCAGCATGTCCGCTCCTTGCGCATTACTTGGCCAGGGTGACGGGTAGTTCCGTCAGGCGCAGCACCTTGGCGGCGACCGAGCCCAGCAGCACGGAGGACAGCGAGCCCAGCCCGCGCGAGCCCATGTAGATTTCATTGGCGCCGGTCTCGGCCGCCACGCGCGCGATGGTTTCGGCGGGCGGTCCGAGCTCGACCCGGCGGTTGCAGGGCAGACCCGCATCGTCGAGCAGGCGGGCGGCTTCGCGCTGCGCGTGCTCGCCGGTTTCGCGGCACAGCGCGTCGAGTTCTTCGGGCGCCAGCGGGCGGTCGAGCAGGCCGACGGGCAGCGGCGGCTGCACCGTGAGCAGGTCCACTTGCGAGACAGGATCGTAGCGGCGCGCCTGCAGCAGCGCTTGCACCGCGTGCAGAGACGCCTGGGATCCGTCAGTGGGAATCAAGATGCGTTTCATCGCCATTGCCTCGTGGGGAAACCCGACGTCTTTCCGACTTTACCGGAAATCGCGGGCGGCGGGCTTGCGGCGGCGCAAAGCGCGGGCGGTTCAGCACCATGCGGCGGGCACCGGCTGCACGGGCAGGTCCAGGCCGAGCAGCGCGCGCGCGGCGCGCGCCAGCGCCCGCGGATTTCCCGTGGCGGCCAGCTCGAGGCGGCCGGCCGTTGCGGGGTTGAGCAAATGCCGTGTCTGCAGCTGGTGGCGCAGCCAGCGCGCCACGGGCGCGCCGGTGTCGAGCAGCGTTACGCCGGGCCGGCGGCCGCCTGGATGGCGGCGCGCAGGAAGGGAAATGCGTGCAGCCCAGCACCAGCACGTCGGCGCCCGCGGCGAGCAGTTCCTGCACCGGCTGGCGCACGGGCCGCGTCGCCCGCGGCGCCCTCCAGCTCGCCCTGTTCCACCAGCCGCACCCATTGCGGGCAGGGTTTCAGGAGGATGCGGACCTCGGGCGCCTCGCGTTGCGCCAGCGCGGCAAAGCGCGGGCTGGCCAGGGTGCCGGTGGTGGCGAACACGCCGATCACGCCGCTCGCGGTGAGGTGGGCGGCGGGCTTGATGGCCGGCTCCACGCCGATGATGATGCGTCCGGGATGGAGGGCGCGCAGTTCGCCGATGGCGGCGGCGGTGGCGGTGTTGCAGGCCACGACGATAGCTTTGGCGCGCAGGCGGACGAAGCGGTCCGCGATGGCGCGGGCCCGGGCGGCGACGGCCGCCGGGGATTTTTCGCCGTAGGGGACATGGGCCGAGTCGGCCACGTAGAGCAGGTCTTCGCCGGGCAGGGTCGTCGCGGATGGCGCGCAGCACGCTCAAGCCGCCGACGCCGGAGTCGTAGACCCCGATGGGGTGTAGGGGCAGGCATGGGAACAACGGAATGGCTCGGGGCGTGCCGACACGCCCTAGTAGGCGGCAAGTGTAGCGCCGCCGGCGGCTTGCAGCGTGGCGGCGTGCCGCCGCACTTCCGCGATGAGGCGCGCACCGCGCCCGAGGGGGCGGCGTCGCGCCAGATCAGGTTGAGCGGGGCGCGCAGCGAGGCCGGCTCGCTGACCGGCACGTAGGCCACGCCTTCGATGTTGACGCGGCGCAGCGAGGCGGGCACCAGCGACACGCCCAGGCCGGCCGCCACCAGGCTCAGCGTGGACAGGATGCGCGGCGGCTCCTGCGCCACGCGCGGGCTGAAGCCGGCCGCCCCGCAGGCGGAAATGATGGCGTCGTACAGGCCCGGCCCGCTGTGGCGCCGGTACAGGATGAGGGATTCCCCCGCCAGCCTCGGCCAGGGCGATATGCCGGCGCGCGCCGCCCTGCAGCGCCGCATGCCCGGCTGGAAACGCCGCCAGCATGGTTTCCTCCAGCACCGGTTCGGCCACGATGCCGTGGCCGGGGCCGTAGTCGCCCCGCACGAAAGCCGCGTCCACGCGGCCCTGGGCCACGGCGTCCATCAGCTCGCCGGTACTGCTTTCCTCCAGTTCCAGGCGGACATCGGGCGTGCTTTCGCGGAAGCGCCGGATGAGCGAGGGCACGAACGGATGGAAGGCGGCCGAGCCGGTGAAGCCCACGGTGAGGCGGCCGGTTTCGCCGCGCGACACGCGCCGCACGCCTTCGACCGCCTGGTCCACCAGGCTCACGATCTGGCGGGCGTCTTCCAGCAGGGCGCGGCCGCCTTCGGTGAGTTCCATGCCCCGGGGCAGGCGATGAAAGAGCGCCACGCCCAGCTCGGCCTCCAGCACGCGGATCTGCTGGCTGAGCGGCGGCTGGCGGATGCCCAGGCGCTCGGCCGCCTTGGTGAGATGGCCTTCCTCGGCCACGGCCAGGAAGTAGCGCAGCAGGCGCAGGTCCACGGATGCCATATCGGTTGAATATGAGTAATTACGTTGTCATATATTAGACATTATCCAATGTCAGGAGTAGGCTGCGAGTCTCGTTCTTTCCGGCCATCCGTCCGGACCCACCGACCGGCCCCGCGCCGGCATGAAGCATGAAAAGCGCAGCATTCCCCGTCGAGGCCGACCTGCGGCCGCCGCCCACTTGCGGGCAACTCTTCTCCGGTTTCCTGATGCTCGGCCTGACCGCCTTCGGCGGCGCGCTGCCCCTGGCGCGCCGCATGGTGGTCGAGAAGCACCGCTGGCTGAGCGGCCCGGAGTTCACCGATCTGCTGGGGCTGTGCCAGTTCCTGCCCGGCGGCAACATCATCAACCTGTCGGTGGCGCTGGGCATGAAATTCCGCGGCCCGCGCGGCGCGCTGGCGGCGCTGCTGGGGCTGATCCTGGCGCCCTCGGCCATCGTGGTCATGCTGGGCATGGTGTACGACCGCTTCCAGAACGATCCGCACGTGCAGCACTTGTTCGCGGGTCTGGCCGCGGCCGCGGCCGGCCTGCTGATTTCCATGGCCGTGAAGATCGGGCTGCCCGTGCTGCAGCGCCGCGACTGGTTGTCGGGCGTGGTCGCGCTGGCCTGTTTCGTGGCGATCGCCGTGCTGCGCGTCCCGCTGCTGCCCACCATGGCGGTGCTCACGCCGCTGAGCATTCTGCTGGTCTGGAGGCGCCGTCAATGATCCAGACGCTCATCGCGCTCGCGCTGATCTTTTCCCAGCTCTCGGTGCTGGCCTTCGGCGGCGGCAACACCATCCTGCCCGAAATGCAGCGCCAGGTGGTCGAGGTGCACGGCTGGATGAGCGCGGCGGATTTCTCCGCGCTGTTCGCGCTGGGACAGGCCGCGCCCGGCCCCAACCTGATGGTGGTCACGCTGGTGGGCTGGCACGTGGCCGGGTGGGCCGGCATGCTCGTCACCACCATCGCCAAGTTCGGCCCTTCGTCGCTCATCACCATCGCGGCCCTGGGCCTGTGGGAGCGGTTCAAGGACCGCCCCTGGCGCGGCGTGATCCAGGCCGGCATCTTCCCCATGACCGTGGGGCTGGTGGCGGCCAGCGCCGCGCTCATCACCGAGGCGTCGGCGCACACCTGGCTGCTGGGCGCCATCACGGCGGCCGTGGCGGCCCTGGGCAGCTTCACGCGCATCCATCCCTTGTGGCTGCTGTTTGCAGGCAGTATGGTCGGGTTGTTCGGCATCGCCTGATCCCGGGCGGTCGCCACAGGAGCCCGATGATGTCCTCGCAGGCCAAGCCGTCCGAAACCGGCCCGGATGCGCCCCCTCCCGATATTCCCAGTCTGCCGTTCTGGCACGCGCACCGCCGCCTGGTGGTGTGCGCGCTGCTGTTCGCCGCGGCGGCGGGCGGCCTGGCGGCCTATGGCGTATCGGTCGGCCTGGCCTTGCTGACGGGGTTCGACGCGGCGGCCCTGGTGTTCCTGGTGGTCACCGTGCGGGCGTTCGGGCGCACCAGCGTGCCCCAGATGCGCGTGCGGGCGCAGCAGCAGGACGTGGCCGGCGCCGGCGTGCTCTGGAGCAGCGTGGCGCTTTCCTGCATGGTGATGATGGCGCTGTGGGTGGAGCTGCGCGCCGAAGGCGACGCGCCGGGCGTGCTGGCCATCGTCGCCGCCGCGTCCACCATCGTGCTGTCCTGGCTCTACATGAACATGATCTTCGCCCTGCATTACGCGCACGGCTACTACAGTCACCGCAACGCCATGCACAACGGACTGGACTTTCCCGGCACCCAGGAGCCCGACTACTGGGACTTCGCGTACTTCGCGCTGGTGCTGGGCATGACGTTCCAGGTGTCGGACGTGCAGATCGTGAACCGGCGCCTGCGGCGCACCGTGCTCATCCACAGCGTGATCGCGTTTTTCTTCAACGTGTTCATCATCGCCATCAGCGTCAACGTGGCGGCGGCCGCGCGTAGGCGGCCGAGCCGGCCGTCAGGCCGCCGCCAGGCGCCAGAGCGAGGTCGTCTCGCGCGAGCGCGCCGCGTGCAGCGGATCGCCGGCGTCGCGGGCCCGGCCGTGCACGGGGCGCGTGTCGAGGCGGCCCGCCACGCGCAGGCCGGCGCCGTCGATCATCTCGAGCAGTTCCGCGCGGCTGCGCAATTCCAGGTGCTCGGCCAGGTCGGAAAGAATCAGCCAGCCTTCGCCGCCCGGCGCCAGATGGGATGCCAGGCCCTGGAGAAACCCGCTCAGCATGCGGCTGTCTGCAAGCGGTCTGGCTTGCCAGTACCCAGGTGCCACTGGACGACAGCATTGCGCCCATGCTGGATCTCGACCAGCCCGGTAAACCACTGAAACAGCCCTTGCACGAAGCACTGCGGGCGCAGGCTGTCCAGCAGCGTGCCTTGGCCAGTGCCGGACGGGTCATCGACCAGCTTGAGGGCGAGCTTGAAGGCAGCGCCTGGTTCACTCCTGACTATGTGCGCCAGGTCATCGACAACGCGGCGCAAGCGTTCTCTGGGGCGTTGGAGCGCTGGCGCGTGCTGTTCGATGCCACCCGCCAACAGATGGATATGGCTGATCGCATCGTCAAGAGCCATACCGCCTCGCACACGGAACGCCAAAATGCCCAGCGCCGCTACGGCGACGCCGCGCGCCAGTACGCCGTATTGCTCAAGTCCGGCAACGGCCAGAACAATGATTTCTATACCTATCGCTACTTGGCCAGCCAAGGCTTCCTGCCAGGCTACAACTTCCCGCGCCTACCGTTGATGGCCTGGATTCCCGCCCGTGGCGGCCAGGCCGTCAATGGCAAGGATGACGAAGGCAGCATGGTCAGCCGGCCGCGCTTCCTGGCCCTGTCCGAATTCGGTCCCCGCAGCCTCATTTATCACCAGGGCCGCATGTACCGCGTGGTGCGTGCCAAACTCAACGTAGGCAATACAGACCACATTTCCGGCAACAGCCAGTTGGCCACCATTGCCTCGTTGGTGTGCAGCCAATGCGGCTACGGCCATCTCGGAGAGCCGGGCGGCGAACAGCCGCTGGTCAATCGCTGCGAGAACTGCGACGCCTTGCTCACCGAGCACGATTGGGTGCGCGAGCTCTACCGCATCGAAACCGTGGAGACCGTGGCCACCGAGCGCATCTCCATCAACGACGAGGAGCGCCAGCGTCAGGGCTTCGAGCTGCAAACCACCTACCGCTTTCTACCCGGCCCCGATGGCCGTATCCAGCGGCAGAAGGCCACGATCCAACAAGGTGAGGACGTGCTAGGCGAGCTCACCTACGCGCCCGCTGCGCAAATCTGGCGCATCAATCGCGGCTGGCGCAGGCGCAAAGACAAGGAGCAACTGGGCTTCTACATCAACCCCATCACGGGCACCTGGAGCAAGCAGGACGCACCGGATGCGGAAGACGACCAGGGCGGCGACGATGCTTTGCTGGAGAAGGTGCCCAACCAGCGCATCGTTCCTTTTGTGGAAGATCATCGCAATCTGCTGATCTTCGCTCCCGTACATGCCCTGTCGCTGGAGGCCATGGCCACTTTGCAGGCCGCGCTCAAGCGCGGCATCGAAATGACTTTCCAGATCGAGGAATCCGAACTGGTGGTCGAGCCACTGCCGAAGTCCGATGAGCGCCGCGCCTTGCTGTTCTACGAAGCGGCGGAAGGCGGTGCGGGTGTGCTCACTCGCCTGGCAAACAATCGCGACGACCTTGCACTCGTAGCCAGCAATGCCCTGCAACTGATTCACTATCGCAAACCGCAGAGCGGCATTTGGACGCTGGACGATTTGCCGTCGCTGGAACAGACCGATGCACTTTGCAATCATCAGTGCGAAGCCGGCTGCTATCAGTGCCTGCTGTCGTACTTCAACCAGCCGGATCACGAACACATCAACCGCCGCAATGCGGATGCGCTCAAGCTGCTGGTCGCGCTGGCCAATGCTCAGGTACAGCCTGTGGAATGCAGCGCGGCCCCCGTTGCAGCGGCGATCTTGGCAGACGAGCCACTCGACGCCTGGCTGTCCGCGCTCAGCCAGGCAGGGGCCGTGCAACCTGATGCGGTCAACGTGTCCGTCAACAATGGCGTAGCCACTGCGGCGGCCCAGTACAAGGCATCTCGTGCTTTGGTGTTTCTGTCCGCTGTGGATGATCAGACCACCAGCGTACTGCAGGACAAAGGCTGGCAGGTGCTCGATTTCTCGGACGCTTCACGCTGGCCACAACAATTCGCCGCGCACGCCGATGTGTTCGGTTCCAAGGAATAAAGGCGCATGACGATCCTCGAACACGACTTTCTACCCGGCAACCTGGTGCGCGCCCGAGGCCGCGAATGGGTGGTGCAGAGCGACTCCCGCCGCGACTGGCTGCGCCTGCGCCCATTGAGCGGCGCCGATGACGAAAGCATCGCCCTGATCCCCGAGTTGGAACTGCATCCCGTCGAACCTGCCACCTTCGACTGGCCCGATCCTGCACGCGCCGGCAACCATGCCGCCGCGCTGTTGCTACGCGATGCCTTGCGCCTGACCCTGCGCGCAGGCGCCGGCCCATTCCGCTCCTTTGGCAATATCGCGGTGGAGCCTCGCGGCTACCAACTTGTGCCGTTGCTGATGGCACTGCGCCTGTCCACTGTGCGCCTGCTGATCGCTGATGACGTTGGCATCGGCAAGACCATCGAAGCCGGCCTGATCGCACGAGAGCTCATGGACCGTGGCGAAATCGCCCGCCTGGCCATTCTTTGCCCGCCACACCTTGTCGAGCAGTGGCAAAATGAGTTGGAAACCCGCTTCAACCTTCAGGCCGTGGCGTTGACTTCGTCTTCGGCCTCCCGCATCGAACGTGATCTTCCGCATGGAGTGCGCCTGTTCGACCATCATCCCGTGGTGGTCGTCAGCCTGGACTACATCAAGAGCGAACGCCACCGCGAACAGTTTCTCGCTACCGCCCCCGAATGCATCATCGTTGACGAGGCCCACACCTGCGCCAGCAGCGGCGCAGGCAAGCAATTGCGCTTCGAGTTGCTGCAACGCCTTGCCCGTGACGCGCAGCGACACCTGATTCTGCTGACCGCCACCCCTCACTCTGGTGACGAAACCGCCTTCTACAACTTGCTGTCGCTGCTCGATCCGCGCTTTGCGGCCTTGCAAGGCCGAGTGACGGCCTCCGACCCGCTGCGTCAGGAATTGGCACGCCACTTCGTCCAGCGCCGTCGCAAGGACATCGTTGAATGGCAGGCCGAGACCCATGACGGACGAGGTTTTCCCCGCCGCATGAAAACCGAGCTTACCTATCAACTCAGCGGCGAATGGGGCGCGTTCTTCGACGCCGTGCAGGATTACTGCCGCGAACTGGCTGAAACCGTTGAGCAGCAAGAACAGCAAGGCGGCGCCAGCACCGTCCTGCCACTGAGCGGGCGGCGCGGTTGACCGCGTGCAGGCCGATCGACAGCGGCTCGGCGCAGGCGATCTCGCCCAGCGAAATGTCTTCGGGCACCGGCGTGAGCTGGCGCGCGTTCATGACGAAGCGTTCGCGGAACAGGCCCTGCACGTGCGGGTACACGCTGGCGCTGCCCAGGAAGCGCATGTGGCGGCACAGGTTGAAACGGCCTTCGCGGCAGTAATCGCAGGCGCCGCAAGGGTGCGAGGGGTTGATCGCGACTTTCATGCCCGGCTCCAGGCCGTGCACGCCGCTGCCGGCGCGCAGCACCACGCCCGAGGCCTCGTGCCCCGGGATGAGCGGTTCGCGGATCACGAAAGCGCCCACCCGTCCATGCTGGAAATAGTGCAGGTCCGATCCGCAGATGCCCGCCGCCCCCAGCCGCAGCTCCACGTCCTGCGGCGCCAACGGCGCCGGTTCCTCGGACGCCAGGCGCAGATCCCGCGCCCCGTGGATGCGGCAGACCAGGCCGCCGCCCTGGCGCTCTACCGCAAG
>NZ_LHSJ01000184.1:0-8309 GCF_001270295.1 Achromobacter sp. DMS1
GGGCGTCCAGAACAGCCAGAGCAGAACGATGGCGCCCACCAGCGCGATCAGGAACGGCAGCAGCACGGCGAACAGCATGCTCGGATGGCATTGCGAYRSAATCGGTGCGCCGACCGCCTGCCGGTGCCCCAGCAGGCGGTGCGTCAGGGGCTGCTGCAGGCTTCTCTGCCGGGGCGCTTCCAGATCCTGCCGGGTCAGCCCACGGTCATCCTGGACGTGGCGCACAATCCGCACGCCGCGGCTGTGCTTGCGCAGAACCTCGACAACATGGGCTTTCATCCCTACACCCACGCGGTGTTCGGCATGCTGAGCGACAAGGACCTGGCCGGCGTGGTGGCCAGGCTGGGCGCGCGTGTCGACAACTGGTTCTGTGCGGGCCTGCCCGGGCCGCGCGGCGGCACGGGAGAGGAGCTGGCCGAGCGGGTGCGCGTGGCTCTGCCGCCTCCGGCCGCGGGCGAGGACAGCCCCTCCGTGCGCGCCTTCCCCGACCCAGCGGCGGCCTATGCGGCGGCGCGCGAACAGGCGGGGGAGAATGATAGAATCGTGGTATTCGGTTCGTTTCTTACCGTCGCCTCGGTTTTGCAGGCGCTGGGCCGCAAGGCCTAGGCAAGGGCCGCAAGCGCGGCGGCCCGATGCACCGTCGCAAGCCGCCGCAAGGAATTCTCTTCCATGGGTTTTTTCAAACGCAAAGATCCCGCCGAGCAGGCGCAGACCTCCCGACGGGCTGCCGTGCCCAGCGAGGTCCAGGCCGCCGAAATGCGCGGCAGGGCGCGGCGCAGGCTGGCCGGAGCCGTCGCGCTGGTGCTGGCAGCGGTCATCGTGCTGCCCATGGTGCTCGATTCGCAGCCCCAGCCGGTCGCCGACAACATTCCCATCCGCGTCCCCGAGCGCAATACGCCGTTCCAGCCCCAGGTGAGCGAGCCCCAGGCCGCGGCGCCCGCCGCTCCTGCCGAGGAAACCCCGCCCGCCGCGTCTTCCGACCCCGCTGCGGTTCCGCCGCCGCTGGCCTCGGCCACGCCGCAGCAGCCTCCCGCTGCCGCCCAGGCGCCGCAGCATGCGCAGCCGCCGGCGGCCGCGGCCAAGCCCGAAAGCCGGCCCGAGACCAGGCCGGAAACGAAGCCCGCCGAGCCCAAGCCCGAACCCAAGCCGGCGGCCAAGCCCGCCGACAGCCGCACCGACGACGGCTCGCGCGCCCTGGCGCTGCTCGAAGGGCGCTCGGCCCCGGCCGCCTCCGCGCCCAAGGCGCAGTCGTCCAAAGGCAATTTCGTGCTGCAGATCGCGGCCTACACCACGGCGGAAGACGCGCAGTCGCGCCGGACCAAGCTGCACCAGGCCGGCGTCACCAATGCTTTCGTCGAGCCCGCCAACATCGGAGGCAAGCAGCAGTACCGCCTGCGCGTGGGGCCGTTCCCCTCGCGCGAGGCGGCGCAAGCGGCCCAGGCGCGCCTGCGCACCCTGGGCTATGACAATGGCTTCATCGCCGCCCAGTAGTGACCGGCTTCGATTTCGTCGTGCTGGCCATCCTGGCGGTATCGGGTGTGCTGGGCCTGGTGCGCGGCCTGCTGAAAGAGGTGCTGTCGCTGCTGGCGTATCTGCTGGCGTTCGTGGCGGCCGTGTGGTGGGGCCCCACGGTCTATGGCTGGCTGGAGCCCTATATTGAAACGACGATGCTGCGCATGGGGGTGTCCTACGCCGCCGTGTTCATCATCGTGCTGCTGGGCGTGGGTCTGGTCAACATGACGCTTGCCGCCTTGATCCGCACCACCGGACTCGGTCCCGCCGACCACGGCCTGGGCGGGATGTTCGGGTTGGCGCGGGGGCTGTTGATCGTGCTGGCCCTGGTCGCCGCGGCCGGCTATACGCCGCTGCCCGAAGAGCCGTGGTGGAAGGACGCCATGTTTTCGCATTCGGCCATCGAGGCCATCCGACACATCAAGACGTGGCTGCCGCCTTCGCTGGCGGCGCTGCTGCCGTATTGATCTGCTTTAAATCAACCAGGAAATCTCACCATGTGTGGAATCGTAGGCGTCATCGGGCGCGGGCCGGTCAACCAGCTCCTCTATGACAGCTTGCTGCTGTTGCAGCATCGCGGGCAGGACGCCGCGGGCATTGCGACGTCGCAGGGCACCCAGTTCAATATGTTCAAGGCGCATGGGCTGGTGCGCGACGTCTTCCGCACGCGCAACATGCGCGCGCTGCCCGGCAACTCGGGCATCGGACAGGTTCGCTATCCCACCGCGGGCTCCAGCGCCAGCGAAGAAGAAGCCCAGCCGTTCTACGTGAACGCCCCGTTCGGCATCATGTTCGCCCACAACGGCAACCTGACCAACTGGCGCGAGCTGCGCGAATCGCTCTACCGCGTCGATCGCCGCCACATCAACACCAATTCCGATTCCGAAGTGCTGCTCAACGTGCTCGCGCACGAGCTGCAATCGGCCGCCAGCGGTGTGTCGCTGGACGACGACGCCATGTTCCGCGCGGTGGCCGCCGTGCACAAGCGCGTGCGGGGCGCCTATGCGGTGGTGGCGCAGATCTCGGGCTACGGCCTGCTGGCCTTCCGCGACCCCTACGGCATCCGTCCGCTGTGCATCGGCCGCCAGGACACCGACGAAGGTGTCGAATGGATGGTGGCCTCGGAATCGGTGGCGCTGGAGGGCAGCGGCTTTTCGTTCGTGCGCGACGTGGCGCCGGGCGAGGCGGTGTTCATCGACCTGGACGGCCGCCTGGTGAGCCGCCAGTGCGCCGAGAATCCGCAGCTCGTGCCCTGCATTTTCGAATACGTGTACTTCGCCCGCCCGGATTCGCTGATCGACGGCGTGTCCGTCTACGACGCCCGCCTGCGCATGGGCGAATACCTGGCCGACAAGGTGGCGCGCAACATGCGCCTGGGCGACATCGACGTGGTCATGCCGATTCCCGATTCGTCGCGCCCGGCCGCCATGCAGCTCGCCGCGCGCCTGAACCTGGACTACCGCGAGGGGCTCATCAAGAACCGCTACGTGGGGCGCACCTTCATCATGCCCGGGCAGGCCGTGCGCCGCAAGTCGGTGCGCCAGAAGCTCAATGCCATTGGCATGGAGTTCAAGGGCAAGAACGTGCTGCTGGTCGACGACTCCATCGTGCGCGGCACCACCAGCCGCGAAATCGTCGAAATGGCGCGCGCGGCGGGCGCCAACAAGGTGTACTTCGCCTCGGCCGCGCCTCCGGTGCGCTTCCCCAACGTGTACGGCATCGACATGCCCACCCAGAAGGAGCTCATCGCCACCGGTCGCAGCGACGAGGAAATCGCCCGCACCATCGGCGCCGACAGCCTGGTCTACCAGGACCTGGCCGACATGCAGCAGGCCGTGCGCGACATCAATCCCGCGCTGACCCGCTTCGAGGCGTCGTGCTTCGACGGAGAATACGTCACCGGGGATATCACCGCCGAATACCTGGCCCGCCTGGGCCAGTCGCGCGCGGACGCCGGCACCGACGAGCCGCCGGGCGGGCTGCAGTTCAACATGGGCTACGCGGCCAACGACGCCTGAGGGCTGAGGCCGCGGCGGAGCGCGCAAGAACGCCTGCCGCGCCCCGGAACTGCCCCCGGCGCCCGGAATCGCATCCGGGCGCCGGGGGTTTTTCATTGCGCGCCGCGCCGGAACAGCACGGGCAGCGCCATGAAGAACAGGATCGCGAAAAGCGCCAGGCTCCACAACGCGTACTCGATGCCCATTACCGACACCACCGCGTCCATGCAGGTGGCGTAGATGCCGAACAGCCAGGGCACGGCGGCGTCCAGGCCCAGGCCGCTCATGAAGCGGTCGGCGAAGGTCTGGTCGCACGACAGCATCTGTGCGGCCACGCTGTACTGGTACCAGGCCGCCGCGACGCCGCAGAGCGACAGCGCCGCGGCCAGTCCGCCGCCCAGGCGCGCCAGTCCGCCCCCGCCCAGGCTGCACAGCAGGGCGGCCACGCCGATGACCAGGTAGATCAGGCGCTGCATGACGCACCACGCGCAGGGCGGCATGTCGAACAGATGCTGGGACGCGAGCGCGATGCCGACCGCCGCGAAGCAGAAGAGGGCGATGAGACGGAGCAGGCGTTGGGAATGGGAATGCATGGGCATGGGAAGCAGGACAGGGAAATAGGCCGGGAGAATGGCGTGGGTCCAGGGGCGACACGCTTTAGGCCGGGTGGACGGGAATTGGTTGCATGGACTGCTGCAACAGGGCCAGCACCAGGTCGCGCGCGCCTTCCCAGAAGATCTGCACGCCCAGGCAGAGCATGATGAAGGCCGACATGCGCATGAAGACCGCGGTGCCGTTGTCGCCCAGCCGGTGCAGCATCTGCGCGGCGAAGCGCAGGCAGACGTAGAGCGTGGCCGAAACCAGCAGAATGCCCGGCAGCGAGCCCGCCAGCCGCAGCAGGCTGAGCCCGGCGTGCTGGTCGCGCAGCGAAACGCCCACGGTGATGGCCGCGGCGATGGAGCCCGGGCCGCAGCTGATGGGAAAGGTCAGGGGGTAAAAGGCCCGCGAGCGCGCCATTTCGGGCGTGAACGACTCGGCCATGCGTGCGACGCGCTCGGTGTCCGCGTCCGGCGAGTTGACCAGGCGCCAGGCGCTGGCGATGACCAGCATGCCGCCGCCCACGCGCACGATGGACAGGGAAATGCCGAAAAAGCTCAGCACCACGTTGCCGGCCACCATGGCCACCGCCAGCATCAGCCCCACGTTGATGGCGACGCGCTTGGCCAGCACCGTGCGGGTGGCCGACGACGCGCCCTCGGTCAGCGAGAGAAAGATCGGCGCGATGGCGGGCGGATTGAGAAACGGCAGCAGCGTGGCCACGGTGAAGAAAAAGCTGGAGCCGAACGCGCGCAGAAAGTCGTTGATCCCCATGGGCAGCAGGAAGGCGGGCCGAAAACCGGATTGTATGCGCTGGCGCGCCGCGGCGTCAGGCGGCCTGCCGGCGGGTATCCTCGCCCGCCAGGGCGTCCAGCACGTCGCGTTCGAACTGCATCTGCGAGCGCGGCCGCTCCAGCGCGGCGCCGTCCACGATGAACACGTCTTCCACCCGGTCGCCCAGCGTCATGATCTTGGCCATGAGCAGGTTCACTTCGTGGCGGGCGAATACGCGGGCCAGCGCGTACAGCAGCCCGGGGCGGTCGGTGGCCGTTACCGACAGCCGCCACGACTTGCTGCGTTCGTCCGGCTGCAATTCGGCCTGGGGCATGACGGGAAACACTTTGGAGACGCGCGACTGGCGCGCGCGGCCGAAATGGCCTGTCGCGGGCGCATGGGCGCCTTGCGGATCGCGCAGGCGCCCGGCCAGCTCATGCTCGATCAGCGTGGCCTGCGCGCGCAGGTCGGATGCGCCGTCCGGCGGCAGCACGATGAAACTGTCCAGCGCCCACCCGTGGCGGGTGGTGTGGATGCGCGCGTCCTGGATGGAGAGCGATTTGGCGTCGAAGTAGCCGCAGATCGCCACGAACAGGTCGGGCACGTCGCGCGTGTACACCATGACCTGCAGGCCTTCGCCGTGCTCCGTGGGGCGGGCGCGCACCACCGGCCCGTCGGGCGCCACCTGGTAATAGAGATGGCGCGTGTGCCAGGCGATGTCGGACGCTTCGTGGCGCAGGAAATACGCCACGTCGAGCTGGTTCCAGAATGCCTCGCGGGCTTCATCGCGCAGGCCGGCCAGCCGCGTGAGGCGCGCGGCTTCCTCCTTGCGCTCCGTCAGCACCGTATGGGCGTCGGCATGGGCGCCGCCCAGCGCCGCCAGCGTGAGCCGGTACAGGTCTTCGAGCAACTTGCCTTTCCAGGCGTTCCAGACCTTGGGGCTGGTGCCCCGGATGTCGGCCACGGTCAGCAGGTAGAGCGCGGTGAGGTGGCGCTCGTCCTTGACGGTGGCGGCGAAATCCTGGATGACCGCCGGGTCGGAGAGGTCGCGCTTCTGCGCCACGGCCGACATCAGCAGGTGCTGGCGCACCAGGAATTCCACCAGCCCCGCGTCTTCGGGGTCCAACCCGTGGTCCAGGGCGAAGCGGCGCACCTCGCGCGCGCCCAGTTCGGAATGGTCGCCGCCCCGGCCCTTCGCGATATCGTGGAAAAGCGCCGCCACGTAGAGCAGCCAGTGGCGGTCGAGCCCGGCGATGAGCTGGCTGGCCAGCGGATACTCCTGGGCATGCTCGGGCATGGTGAAGCGCCGCAGGTTGCGCACCACCGCCAGCGTGTGTTGGTCCACCGTGTAGGCATGGAAGAGATCGTGCTGCATCTGGCCCACGATGCGGCGGAAGACCGGCAGGTAGCGCGGCAGGATGTTCAGCATGGTCATGCGGCGCAGCTCGTGCACGATGCCGCGCGGCTGCTGCAGGATCTGCAGGAACAGTTTGCGGTTCACCGGATTGCGGCGGAACTGCGCGTCGATGCGGTGGCGCGAGTGCCAGATGGCGCGCAGGGTGCGCGCCGACATGCCGATCAGTTCGGGATGCTGCTGCATGACCAGGAACGCGCGCAGCAGCA
Source organism: Achromobacter sp. DMS1 (assembly GCF_001270295.1). Taxonomy (NCBI): domain Bacteria; kingdom Pseudomonadati; phylum Pseudomonadota; class Betaproteobacteria; order Burkholderiales; family Alcaligenaceae; genus Achromobacter; species Achromobacter sp. DMS1. The sequence continues at coordinate 6,504 of NZ_LHSJ01000184.1, forward strand.
GGGTCGGGTTGCGCTCGAAACCGTCGTCGCGAATGATGTCGAGGCGGTCGCGCAGGTTGCGGAAATCGTCGTCGATGTCGTGCGCGTCGCCGTCAGGCCGCGGAAACAGGCGCTCCTCGATGTTCTGGACCAGGATGACGTTGAGCTGCGTGACGAGGCGGGCCGCCCAGTAGTAGCGCTGCATCAGCAGCTCGCTGCCGCGGCGGGTCGCCGTGGCGTGGATGCCGTACACCCCGGCCAGCGCGGGCTGCAGGTCGAACAGCACCCGGTCTTCGCGCCGGCGCGCGAGCAGGTGCAATTCGATGCGCAGACGCTTGAAGGCTTGCTCGGCCCGGCGCAGGTCGCGCGCCTCGGACTGCGTCAGCAGCCCGTTCTGGGCGACCGCGCGCCAGGTGCTGCCGAAGCCGGCGGCGCGCGCCATCCACAGGATGACCTGCAGGTCGCGCAGGCCGCCCGGCGATTCCTTGCAGTTGGGCTCCAGGGCGTAGGGCGTGTCCTGGTAGCGCGCATGCCGCTGCTGCATTTCGACCCGCTTGGCGCGGAAGAAGGCGCGCGGATCCAGGCGCGACCGGGTCGCGGCCTCGAATTTCTTCATCAGCGTGCGGCTGCCGGCCAGGAAGCGCGATTCCAGCAGCGCCGTCTCGACCGTGATGTCCGCCGCGGCCTCGCGCTCGCAGTCTTCGATGGTGCGCACGCTGTGGCCGGGTTCCAGCCCGAGGTCCCACAGCGCGGCCACGAGTTTTTCGATGGCCGACTCGTCTTCGGGCGTGGGCGGGTGGGGCAGCAGGATGAGCAGGTCCACGTCCGAATGCGGATACAGCTCGCCGCGTCCGTAGCCGCCCACGGCGGCCAGCGCCGCGCCGGCCGGCAGGGGCGCATGCTTGACGAGGTCGCGCAGCGCCGCGTCCACGATGCGGCGCAGCTCCGTCAACAGCGTGTCTGCGACTCCTGCGACGTGGTGGCGCTGCTGTGCCGCCGCACCGCCAAGGAAGGCGGCGCAAGCAAGGTGATCAGCTCGCCCGCGCTGGTGGCGGAATTCGCCCGCCGCCGGCCGGACCTGCTGCCGGTGCTGCGCCAGCCGTTCTATTACAGCTACCAGGGCGCGCAGGATCCGTCCCAGCCTCCCTACTACCGCATTCCCCTGCTGAACGACGAGCGCTCCCCGTTCGCCTTTCGCATCAACCGCAAGAACGTGACGGCGGCGCAGCGGGATTTCAGCGAAGTGCCGCGCCTGAGCCCCGCCCAGATCGAGGCGCTGGACCTGATCGACGAACTGCTCGCCGACCCCGGGCTCTGCTATTCGATGTGGCTCGAAAAGGGCGACATGCAGCTGCTCAACAACTACACCACCGTGCATTCGCGCACCGGTTTCGTGGACCACGACCACCCCGACGAAAAGCGCCACCTGCTGCGCCTGTGGCTGGCGGTGCCGGATTCGCAGGAGCTGCCGGCGGACTGGGAGCCGTACTACGGCGACCGCCGCGCCGGCTCGGTGCGCGGCGGCCTGCGGGGCAGCCAGCGGCCCGCCGGGTTCGACGCGTTCGAGGCGCGCCAGGCGCGCTTCATGGGCATGCGCTTGCGACCTTTCGTGGCCCCGGCGGGCGAACTCGCCGCCTGAATGCCGCGGCGCGCCCGCGCCACACCAATACAAACACAACCAACGGTCCATGCACTGCCCGGCCGGCGCGCCGGCCCGGCCATCGGAACCCGCCTGAGGAGACAAATCATGAACCGCCGCGAATTCCTGGCCGCCACGCTGCCGGCCGCACTGGCCGTTGCCGCCGGCCCGTTCCCGGCCCGTCCGGC
>NZ_LHSJ01000185.1:0-7980 GCF_001270295.1 Achromobacter sp. DMS1
AACCCTCGCCGCACGCCTAGGCGTACTGGGCCCGCCGCGTGCCGCCGGCGCGGCGGCTGGCCTTGTCGGTGACGATGTTCTCTTCGGCCATGCGCCGGCCGCGCTGCTCGATGCGGCCGAGGAAGTCGCGCAGCATTCCGACCTCGGCTTCGCTGAGGTCCTGCACCAGCATGTCATTGAGCCGCGCCACCTCGGGCAGCAGGGCGCGGTAGCGGCTGCGTCCTTCTTCGGTGGCCTCGACCAGCACCACGCGCCGGTCGGCCTGGGCATGCAGCCGGCGCACCCAGCCTTTTTCGCACAGCGCGCCCAGCGTGCGGGAGGTGCGCACCAGATCGAGCTTGGCCGCGGCGGCCAGCTCCGCCGAACTCATGATGCCGCCTTCGACGGCGCAGGCCAGCAGCCGCCATTCGCGCCGCGTGATGCCGAAGCGGCCTTCGCACAGGCGCACGAATACCGGGTTGGATTGGGACCAGGCCTGGTACAGCCGGTACATCAGCATGTCGGACAGGCAGGGTTGGGAGGGCGAGGTCATGGCGTCTCCTCTCGGATCGCGCCGCCCTGGGCGCTCCCGTCGCGCATGGGGCCGCGCCGGCGGCGGGCAGGCATGCATGTCGTTATGGAAAGTACTGGATTAGATCAACAAAAGCCCGCATTGCTAAATTCATTTTGCCTATTTGCGAATGGGCCAGGCATGGACAAAGCCATCGCGCCCATGCCGGAACGATAAGCCGCTTGCCGGCCCGGACGGCGCGGCCCCCAAGGAGAAGACCATGCAAGAACGTATGAAGAAATGGGCCGCGGCCTGTGCGCTGGCGTTGCTGGCCGCCGCGCCCGCGGCCCATGCCCAGGCGTCGTCCCCGCCCCTGGACGGACCGCTGACCATCGTGGTGGGCTACCCGCCGGGCGGCAGTTCCGACCGCATTGCGCGGCTGGTGGCCGAGCGCCTCAAGGACAGGGTGGGCGTGTCGGTGGTGGTGGAGAACAAGACCGGCGCGGGCGGACGCATCGCCGCCCAGGGGCTGCGCGCGGCCGATGCGCGGCAGAACGTGCTGATGCTCGCCAATCCGGCCGTGATGGTGGTGGCGCCGCTGGTCTACGACAAGCCCGGCTACGACGCCAGGGCCGACTTCAAGCCGGTTTCGCTCGTGAGCCGGTACAAGTTCGCGCTGGCGGTGGCGGCCAGCTCGCCGGTGAAGGACGTGGCCGGCTTGCGGCGGGCGCTCGAGGCCCACCCTGGGGAGTTCGCCGTGGGCGTGCCGGCCACCGGCAGCCTGCCGCATTTCTTCGCCCTGATGCTGGGGCGCGCGCTCGGCCAGACGCCGGAAGTGGTGGGCTACCGCGGGTCCGCGCCCCTGATTTCCGAGCTGATCGGCGGCATCCTGCCGCAGGGCATCGACACGCTGGACACGCTGCTGCCGCAGCACCGCGCCGGCAAGATCCGCATTCTCGCGACCTCGGGCCAGACGCGCGACCCCGATCTCGAAGACGTGCCCACGTTCCGCGAGGCCGGGGTGGACCTGGCCGCCGACGGCTGGAACGCCTTTTTCGCGCCGGCCGCCATGCCGCAGGCCAAGGTCGAGCGTCTGGGCCGCGACATCGCCGAGGCGCTGCGCGAGCCGGCCCTGCAGGAGGCGGTGCGGGCCGCGTACCTGGAGCCGGTGTCGGCCGGCCCGGCCGACACCGCCGCCGCGCTGGAGGCTTACCGCAAGCAATGGGAGCCGGTCGTGCGGGCATCCGGTTTCAAGGCCGAGCAATGAGGGGACGGGCATGAGCGAGGTGCGCAATGTGCTGTTCATCATGGCCGACCAGCTGCGGGCCGACCACCTGAGCTGCTATGGCCATCCTTATCTGGAAACGCCCAGCCTGGACGCGCTGGCGGCGCGCGGCGTGCGCTTTGACCGCGCTTTCGTGAACTCGGGCGTCTGCGGCCCGTCGCGCATGAGCTTCTACACCGGCCGCTATCCCTCGCGCCATGGCGCCACCTGGAACCGCGTGCCGCTGTCGATCAACGAAATCACGCTGGGCGAATACCTGGCGGGCCAGGGGCGCGAGCTGGCCCTGGCCGGAAAGACCCACGTGATTCCGGACCGGGCGGGCATGGAGCGCCTGTCGATCGACGGCGCTTCCGAGCTGGGCGTGCTGCTCGAACGCGGCGGCTTCGTGGAGCTGGACCGCTACGACGGCCATCACGAGCCCGGCGCCGAGAGCGGCTATCCGGCCTATCTGCGTCGGCACGGCTACGACAGTCCCGACCCATGGACGGACTACGTCATTGCCGGCGTGGACGCCTCGGGCCAGGTGGTCAGCGGCTGGAACATGCGCAACGTGCATCTGCCCTCGCGCGTGGCGGAGGCGCATTCGGAGACGGCCTACATGACCGGCCAGGCGCTGGATTTCATGAAGCGCCGCGGTTCGCAGCCCTGGGTGCTGCACCTGAGCTACGTGAAGCCGCACTGGCCCTATATGGCGCCCGATCCCTATCACCGGCGCTACACGGCCGACCAGTGCCTGCCGGTGCGGCGCAACCGTGCCGAGCTGGAGCAGGCCCATCCCGTGGTGGCGGCGTACCGCCAGCACGAGGAGAGCGTCAGCTTTTCCCGCGACGAGTGCGTGCGCACGGTGCGGCCGGCCTACCAGGGCCTCATCCGGCAGCTGGACGACCACCTGGGCCGCCTGTTCGATTACATGGAGGGCGCGGGGCTGATGCGCAATACGCTCATCGTGTTCACGGCCGACCACGGCGATTTCCTGGGCGACCATTGGCTGGGCGAGAAGGAGCTGTTCTACGACACGGTGCAGCGCGTGCCCTTCATCGTGATGGACCCCTCGGCGGCGGCCGACGCCACGCGGGGCCGGGCGTTGGACGACATGGTCGAGAGCGTGGACCTGGCGCCCACCGTGCTGCGCGCGCTGGACGTGCCCCGGCCCTGGCACCGGCTCGAAGGGCGCGAACTGCAGGACCTGCTGCACGGCGGCGCGCAGCCGCAGGGCTGGCGCGACTGCGTGTTCTCGGAGCTGGACTACAGCTTCCGGCAGGCGCGGCTGGCCCGCGGCAAGACGCCGCGCAACGCGCGGGCCTGGTCGGTGCGCACCGAACGCTGGCGCTACGTGTACTGGCTGGACGAGCCCGAGCAGTTGTACGACCTGCACGCCGACCCGGAAGAGTTCCAGGACCTGGGCGCGAGCTCGGCGCACGCCGGCGTGCGCGACGAGCTGCGCCACCGCCTGCTGGAATGGATGCTGCGCGGCCGCGTCCGCACCACCATCAGCGACGAGGCGGTGGCGCGCGGCACCAACGCCCACAAGCGGGCGGGCGTGTTTTTCGGACAGTGGTAGGCGGGCCGGGACGCCGCGCGGCGTTCCGGCCCGGAAGATGGCGCGCCTAGAACCGATAGGCGCCGCTCAGCATCACCGTGCGGCGCGCGCCGTAGAAGCAGTCGCCCCGGTCGAGGCAGACGGTTTCGTAGCTGCGGTCGGCAATGTTGTTCACGTTGAGCGCATAGCGCCACGGGCCGTGGTCGTAGCTGACCATGGCGTCGAACAGCGTGACCGAGGGCGTTTCCGGTGCGCCGCCGTCGCGGAAGGCCGACAGCCAGCGCACGCCCGCGCCCACGGCGAAGCCTTCCATGCCGGCCACGTTGAAGCGGTACTTGCTCCATACCGATGCCATGTGGCGCGGCAGGCTTTCCAGTTGCGGGTCGATATCGGTGTAGATGTAGTTTGCGATCACGTCCACCGACTTGGTGACGCGGCCGCGCAGTTCCAGTTCCACGCCGCGCGTGCGGGTCTTGCCGGTCTGGACCTGGTTCTGGGGGTTGTCGGGGTCGTTGGTCTGGCGGTTCTTTTCGCGCAGGTCATAGGCGGCCGCGGTGAACGACAGCGCGCCGTCGGCGGGCATGTATTTGATGCCGGCCTCGTACTGCTTGCCGCGCATGGGCTTCCAGTGCTGGTTGTAGAAGTCCGCGCCCGCGATCGGCGTGAACGATTCGCTGTAGCTCAGGTAGGGCGACCAGCCGTTGTCGGCCGCATACATGATCCCGAACCGCTTGGTGGTGGCGAAGTCGGTTTCGCGGTTTTCTCCTTCGGTGGTGCTGTCGGCGCGGTCGCGGCGAATGCCCGCCACCACGATCCAGTTGCGGCCGAAACGGATCTGGTCCTGGGCGTAGAAGCCGATCTGCTGCTGTTTCTGCTTGGGCGCGTCCGACAGCGCGTAATCGGGCAGGTTGCCGTAGACCGGGTGGTAGAGATTGAGCGGCGTGCCCAGGCCGCTCGCGCTCTGGCTGGTCTGCCGGAAGCGGGAGTAATCCAGGCCCACCAGCACCGTGTGCTCGGTGGCGCCCCAGCGCACCCGGCCTTCCACGTTCTGGTCGGCCAGCAGTGTGCGCATGTGCGGCCTGTTGATGTAGAAGTAGCGGTCCACGGTCTGCTGCGCCGCGTCGATATACGGGTTGCCGCGGGCCGCGCCGTACACGTTCGGGTACATGCTTTCGTAATCGACCCGGCTGACGCTATTGCGGAAGTTCTGGCGGAAGGTCCAGTTGTCGTTGAACTTGTGCTCGAAGAGCCAGCCTACGTTGAATTGCTCGGTGTCGTATTTGTCGAAGTCGGGCTCGCTGGTGAAGCGGCGGGTCGGAATGCGGCCGTTCACGTTTTCCTGCACGGTGCCGTCCCAGGGCAGGAATCCCTGGGTGGAGTCCAGCCGGTCTTTCTGCCAGCTGGCCTGCAGTGTGAGCGAGGTGGCCGCGCTGGGCCGCCAGGTGAGGGAAGGGGCGACGTACAGGCGGTCGTCGTCGGTATGCTGCATCTGCGTGCCGCTGTCGCGGCCCAGCGCCACGATGCGGTAGAGCCACTGCCCGTCCTCGGTCAGCGGGCCGGTCAGGTCGGCGCGGATCTCGCGCCGGTCGTAATTGCCCACGCTGACGCCGACTTCGCGCATGGCCTCGGGCTGGGGGCGCTTGCTGACCAGGTTCACCACGCCGCCGGTGCTGCCCTGGCCGTAGAGCATCGAGGCCGGCCCGCGCAGGATCTCCACGCGCTCCAGGCCGTACACCTCGGTGCGCGGATTGTTGCTGCCGATGTACTGGCGCAGGCCGTCCAGGTACTGCACCGGCTCGGTGCCGCGCACCCGCACATAGTCGCCGCGGTTGTCCACGCCATACGCATTGGGGCGCACGCCCGCCGCGTAGTTCATGGTGTCCTGCACGTTCTGCGCGCCCTGGTCGACGATCTGGTCCAGGGGAATGACGGTAATGGCGTGCGGGGTTTCCGCCAGGGACGTGTCGGTCTTGGTGCCGGCGGCGCTGCGCGAGGCGGAATAGCCTTGCACCGGGCCGGTGGCGGTTTCGCCCGTGGCGGTCACCTGCACGGCGGGCAGCACGGTGGTCGCGTCGGCGGCGGTCTGCGCCCGCAAGGGCGCGGCGGCCAGGCAGGCGGCCAGCGCGGCCCATTGCAGCCCGCGCGGGGAGGGATGGGAGGAAAACGGCATGGGGAGCTCCAGAAGCGGTGTTGCCTTCGGAATAATCTGAAATTATTGCGAATGGCAATCGTAATGAGTCTCAACCGTAGAAGGAATCATTGCGGCGTTCCGGCCGGGCAAGCAGATGTAAAAAAAACCGCCGGTCCGCCTGGTCCGGGGGATGAAAGCGATTGTCTTTCAAGGGCTTGCGCCGTCCCGCGGCCGGGTGCTGGCGCGCGCCCCACTGTCGGGCGGATGCGACAGCGCCCGGCCGCGGGACGGCGCGGCGCGTCGGACGCTGCSGGGCCCCGGCGATCAGGGTCGGGCGGCCGACCCGGCGGCTTCGGGCTTGAGCTCGCGGCGCAGGATCTTGCCGATGCTGGAGCGCGGCAGCGCGTCGCGGAACTCGACGTACTTGGGCACCTTGTAGCCGGTGAGCTGGGTGCGGCAGTGGGCGATCAGCGTTTCCGCGTCCAGCGCCGGGTCGCGGCGGATCACATAGAGCTTGACCGCCTCGCCGGAGCGCTCGTCGGGCACGCCCACGGCCGCCACCTCGAGCACGCCGGGATGCAGTGCGGCGGCATCTTCCACCTCGTTGGGGTACACGTTGAAGCCCGACACCAGGATCATGTCTTTCTTGCGGTCCACCAGGAAGACGTAGCCGTTCTCGTCCACATAGCCCACGTCGCCTGTGCGCAGATAGCCGTCGGGATGCATGACGAGGGCGGTTTCGTCGGGGCGGTTCCAGTAGCCGCGCGTGACCTGCGGCCCGCGCACGCAGATTTCGCCGCATTCGCCGATGCCGAGCTCGCGTCCTTCGTCGTCGCGGACGGACAGGTCGGTGGAAGGAACGGGCAGCCCCACGGAGCCCGTGAACGTCTGCACGTCCAGCGGGTTGATGGTCACCGCCGGCGAGGTTTCGGTGAGGCCGTAAGCCTGCGCCAGCGAGCGCCCCGTGACGGCGCGCCAGCGTTCGGCCACGGCGCGCTGCACGGCCATGCCGCCGCCCATCGAAAGGCGCATGCGCGAAAAGTCCAGGCTGGCGAACTGCGGATGGTTGAGGAGCGCGTTAAAGAGCGTGTTCACGCCCGTGAACGCGCTGAAGGGCGTCCTGGACATTTCGCGTATGAGGCCGGAGATGTCGCGCGGGTTGACGATGAGCAGATTGCTGGCGCCGATTTTCAGGAAAGTCAGGCAATTGGCCGTCAACGCGAAGATGTGATAGAGCGGCAGCGCCGTGACGATGCATTCCTCGCCTTCGCGGACCAGGGGCGCCACCCAGGCATGAGCCTGACTCACGTTGGCCATGAGATTGCCGTGCGACAGCATGGCCGCCTTGGCAACCCCGGTGGTGCCGCCCGTGTATTGCAGGCAGGCCAGGTCGCTCTGGGCAAGCTCGGGCTCGCGCAAAGGCGCGGCCGCGCCCGCGCGCAGCGCGGCGCGCAGGCGCACCGCTTCGGGCAGGTGGAAGGGCGGCACCATGCGCTTGACACGGCGCACCGCGAAATCCACCAGCCGTCCCTTGACGGGCCCCAGCAGCTCGCCGATGGAGGTGAGCACCACCCGCTCCAGCGCCGTGCCGGGCAAGGCGGCTTGCAGCGTGGCGGCGAAGTTCTCGGCTGCCACGATGACGCGGGCGCCCGAATCGACCAGTTGGTGATGCAGCTCGGGCGCGGTGTAGAGCGGATTGCAATTGACCGCCACGCACCCGGCGCGCCATATGCCGAACAGGCAGACCGGATACTGCAGCAGATTGGGCATCATGAGGGCCACGCGGTCGCCCTTGCGCAATCCCTGCTGCCTGAGCCAGGCCGCGAAATCGCGCGTGAGCCCGTCGAGCCCGGCATAGGTCAGGGTGCGGCCCATGCTGAGGTACGCCGGCCGCGCCGCGAAGCGCGCGCAGCTGTCGCGCACGAGCGAAACCAGGGTGGCGGCCGGGTCCAGGTCGATCTCGCCGGGAACGCCGGGCGGATAGCTCTTGAGCCAGATTCTTTCCATGGGGCGCGGATTCCTAGTGTCGGCCGGCCCTAGCCGCCGAGCAGGGCCTTTTTGAGGGAGGACTGGGCGGGCTTGTCGCCCAGCCAGACGCGCAGCAGGGCGCGCGCGAACGCGGGGTCGTCGATGCGGCCCAGCGGCTTGCCGCCATGGGCGGCCTCGACGCCCCGCGCGTCGAAGTCCAGGTCGATCACGTCGCCCTCGCGCAGCGTTCCCAGGGCCGTCAGCAGGCCGGTCAGGCGCCGGGCGGAGGGCTGCATCGCGGCCAGTTCGTTTGCGGCGGTGTTGTCGCGCAGGCCCTCCTGCAGCGCCTCGTCCAGCGTGGCGGCATCGACGTCGCGCAGCAGTTGCAGGCGCAGGCGGCGCGGCGCCGGGCTCTCGATCAGGGCCCGCGCGTCGCGGCCGGGCCGGGCGGCATAGAGGGCCGCCACGTAGACCTTGACGATGAACTTGCTGCGCAGGCCCGCGCCGACCAGCGCCAGGGTCTGGCCCTGCGCCTGCACCTCAGGCGCAACGGCCACGCCCGCGAC
>NZ_LHSJ01000185.1:7993-20457 GCF_001270295.1 Achromobacter sp. DMS1
CGCGCAGGGCGGCGCGCCGCGCGCCAGCCAGAATAAACGGCCCATGCACGCCTTGCGGATGGCACGAGCCCACAAGACCGGAACCCGAAACCGGCAACACCAGAAAACCACTCCGTTCCCAACACGAGGAGGCAGTACCATGAGCAGATGCACATTGACCCTGGGCACCTTGTCGGCCGTCATCGCTGGCCTCGGAGCGTGCGCGGGAGCGCACGCGGCGGGCTTCCAGCTCCTGGAGCAGAACGCCAGCGGCCTGGGCAATGCCTACGCCGGCTCGGCCGCCAATCCCGAAAACGCCAGCATCATCTACTACAACCCCGCCGGCATGACCTACCTGCCCGGCTTCAACATTTCCGCCGGGGTCAATCTCATCAAGCCATCGTTCAAGTTTTCCGACAACGGCGACAGCCGTAATCCCAGCGTGCCGGGGCTGCCGGGCACGGGGCTGGGCGGCGCGCGCCCCACCGGCGGCGAGGGCGGAGACGCCGGCAATCTCGGCGTGGTGCCCAATCTGTACGCCTCGTGGCAGCTCAACGAACAGTGGTACCTGGGACTGGGCGTGGGCGCGCCTTTCGGCCTCATGACGGAGTACGACGACGACTGGGTGGGCCAATACCACTCGAACAAATTCGAGATCAAGACCATCAACGTCAACCCGTCCATCGCCTACAAGGTCAACGACCAGTTCTCCATGGGCTTCGGGCTGAACTGGCAGCACATCGACGCCAACTACAAGAAAAAGACCGTGGTGCCGCTGCCCGGCCTGCCCCTGGCCAGCACCGGCGACGCCGACCTGAATCTCAAGGGCGACGCGTGGGGCTGGAACGTCGGCTTCATGCTGCAGCCCACCGAAGACACGCGCATCGGCCTGTCGTACCGCTCCAAGATCACCCACCGGGCCAAGGGCGATACCGACATCACCAGCATCTACCCGACCGGCAGCTCGGTGTCCTTCGACGCCAAGACCCGCGTCACGCTGCCCGATACGCTGGTGCTGAGCGCCACCCACCAGCTCAACGAAAAATGGGAACTGCTGGGCGACGTCTCGTGGACGGGCTGGAGCAGCATTCCCGACCTGAAGATCCGCAACTCGGGCACGGGCGCGCGTGACGACGACCTGCCGCTCAACTTCCGCGATACCTGGCGCGTGGCCATCGGCGCCAACTACAAGTTCGCGCCGGCCTGGAAATGGAAATTCGGCCTGGCCTTCGACCAATCCCCGGTGCACCACGCCGAAGACCGCCCCACCTCGCTGCCGGACAACGACCGCTACTGGTTCTCCACCGGCGTGCAGTGGCAGGCCACCAAGAACACCACGCTGGACGTGGGCTATACCTATCTCTATCTGCGCAAGACCGACATCGACACCACTTCGGGCAACCAACTAACCAAGGGCCGCGTGGCGGGCACTTACGACAGCAGCGGCCACATCTTCGGCCTGCAGGTGTCGTCGCGCTTCTAAACGTCCCCGGGCGGCGGCCGGCGCCGCCCGCATTCTCAGGAGACAAACGTGAGCAAGTTCGCCGTCAAACACGTCGCCGTACTCGGCGCGGGCGTCATGGGCGCGCAGATCGCCGCCCATCTGGCCAATGCCGGGGTGCCGGTCCTGCTGTACGACCTGGCCGCCGCCGAGGGCGACCGCAACGGCGCCGTCAGGAAGGCCATGGCCGGCCTGGCCAAGCTCGAACCCGCGCCCCTGGCCGGGGCGGCCCGGCTGGCCCTGATCACGCCCGCCAACTACGACGACGACCTGGAGCGCCTGCGCGGCTGCGACCTGGTCATCGAAGCCATCGCCGAGCGCATGGACTGGAAAACCGCGCTGTACGAACGCATCGCGCCGCACGTGGCCCCGGACGCCATCGTGGCCTCCAACACCTCGGGCCTGTCCATCGACGCCCTGGCCCATGCCCTGCCCGAGAGCCTGCGCGAGCGGTTCTGCGGCATCCATTTCTTCAACCCGCCCCGCTACATGCGGCTGGTGGAAATCATCGCCGCCCCGCATACCCGGCCTCCGGTGCTGGACGATCTCGAAACCTGGCTCACGACGCGCCTGGGCAAGGGCGTGATCCGCGCGCTGGACACGCCGAACTTCGTCGCCAACCGCATCGGGGTCTTCTCCATCCTGGCGGCCATGCACCACACCGAGCGCCTGGGCCTGGGCTTCGACGAAGTGGACGCCCTCACGGGGCCGCGCATCGGCCGGCCCAAGAGTGCCACGTACCGCACCGCCGACGTGGTGGGGCTGGACACCCTGGCCCACGTGGTGGGCACCATGGAGCAGAACCTGCCCGACGACCCGTGGCACCGGTATTTCCGCCTGCCCGGCTGGCTGTCGGCCCTGATCGCGCGCGGCGCGCTGGGCCAGAAGAGCGGCGCCGGCGTCTACCGCAAGGCGGGCCGCGAGATCCAGGTGCTCGACCTCGCCGCGCAGGACTACCGCCCCAGCGCGGGCAAGCTGGCCGACGAGGTGGCCGCCCTGCTCAAGGAGCGCGACCCCTGCAAGCGGTTTGCCGCGCTGCGCGCCTGCGACCCCATCCGCAGGCCCGGTTCCTCTGGAGCCTGTTCCGCGACATCTTCCACTATTGCGCGGCGCAGCTCCGGCAGGCGTGGCCGGCAACGCGCGCGACCTCGACCTGGCCATGCGCTGGGGCTTCGGCTGGTCGCAGGGCCCCTTCGAGACGTGGCAGGCCGCCGGCTGGCAGGCCATTGCCCAGGCCGTGGCCGAGGACATCGCCGCCGGCCGCGCCATGAGCGACACGCCGCTGCCCGCCTGGGCGACCGACCCGTCGCGCCAGGGCGTGCACACGCCCGAAGGCTCGTACTCGGCGCGCGACGGCAAGCTGCATCCGCGCTCCGCGCTGCCCGTGTACCGCCGCCAGCTCTACCCCGAGCGGGTCTATGGCGAAGCCCCCGACTCCCGCGGCGAAACCCTGTGGCAGAACGAGGGCGTGCGGCTGTGGCGGCTGCCCGAGGCCGACCCGGGCATCGCCATCCTGTCGCTCACCTCCAAGATGCACACCATCGGCGGCGAGGTGCTCGACGGCATCCAGCGCGCCATCGCGCTGGCCGAGCGCGACTTCGACGGGCTGGTCATCTGGCACGAGGCGCCCTTCGCCGTGGGCGCCAACCTGGAGCAGGTGTCGCAGGCCTGCGCCGCCGGCCAGTGGGACATGCTGGAAGCCATGGTCGAAAAATTCCAGCGCACCTCGCTGGCCTTCAAGTACGCGCAGATTCCCACCGTGGCCGCCGTGCAGGGCATGGCGCTGGGCGGGGGCTGCGAATTCCTGATGCACGCCTCGCACCGCGTGCTGGCGCTCGAAAGCTACATCGGGCTGGTGGAGGCCGGCGTGGGCCTGATCCCGGCCGGCGGCGGCAGCAAGGAGTTCGCCGCCCGCGCCGCCGCGCTGGCGGCCCGCACGGCCACGCCGGCGAGGTGTTTCCCTACCTGCAGCCGGTGTTCCAGACCATCGCCATGGCGCAAGTGGCCAAGAGCGCGCTGGAAGCGGTACAGGCCGGCTTCGCGCGCGAACACGACATCGTGCTGTTCCACCCCGACGAGCTGCTGCACGTGGCGCTCGCGCAGGCCCGCGCCGCCCGCCGATGCCCGGCCATGCGCCGGCGCCGCCGCTGACCGGCGTGCCGGTGGCCGGCCGCGCCGGCATCGCCAACTTCGAGATGATGCTGGTGAACATGCGCGAAGGCGGCATGATCAGCGCTCACGACTACCGCGTGGCCCGCAGCGCCGCCGTGGCGCTGTGCGGCGGCGAGGTCGACGCCGGCACGCGGGTGGACGAGGAATGGCTGCTGGCGGTGGAGCGCCGCGAGTTCATGGCGCTGCTGCGCACGCCCGAAACGCAGGCACGCATCCGCCACACCCTGGATACCGGCAAGCCGCTGCGGAACTGACACCGCCCCGCGGCCCCATGGACGCATGAGGAATGATATGAACACGCAGATTCAAGACGCCTACATCGTCGCCGCCACGCGCCTGCCGGTCGGCAAGCGCCCCATGTCGCGTTAAGTTTTCGTGCGTCGGGTTTCACCGTGCCAGGTCGGCGGTAAGACTCAGCAAGTTTCCAGACGAACGCGGCTCAAGCCGCGTTTTTCGTTTTTGTTCGCGTATTTTCAGTTCCCAGAAACCCAGGAAGCATTCCGATGGTACAGATCACATTGCCCGNGCATCGGCGCCGCGCCCGGTGAGCATCATGTCCAGCGCCGCCGGCGCACCGATCAGGCGTGGCAGGCGCAGCATGCCGCCCCAGCCGGGGAAAATGCCCAGCATGACCTCGGGCAGCGCCAGCGACACGCCGGGCGAGTCGGCCACCAGGCGGTAGCGGCAGGCCAGCGCCAGCTCCAGCCCGCCGCCCAGGCAATGGCCCTCGATCAGGGCCAGGGTGGGATAGCGCACGGCGGCGAGGCGGTTGAAGAGGTTCCAGCCGCGCGCCACCAGGGCGCGGGCCTGTTCGGGCGTGTCGAGCGCGGCGAATTCGTTCACGTCGGCGCCCACGATGAAGCCGCCGGTCTTGCCGGACCGGATGACGAGGCCGCGCGGCGGCGAGGCTTCCAGCGCGTCCAGCGCCTCGGAAAATTCTTCCATGGCGCGGGCCGACAGCGCGTTGACGGCGGCGTCGGCGCGGTCGAAGACGAGCCAGGCCAGGCCGTCGGCGTCGCGCGACAGGCGCCAGTGCGCCCAGGTTTGCGGGGCGTTCATGCGCGTTCCTCCAGGGTTTCGACCAGCACTGGCCCCGCCCTGGCCGCCGCCGATGCAGATGGCGGCCATGCCGCGCCGGCCGCCTCGCCGCCGCAGGGCTTCGAGCAGGTGCAGCACGATGCGCGCGCCCGAGGCGCCCACCGGGTGGCCGATGGCGATGGCGCCGCCGTCCACGTTGAGCCGGTCGCGGTCGAGCCGGCCCCAGGCCGGCGTGCCCAGGTGCTCGCGGCAATAGGCTTCGTCGTCCCAGGCGGCCAGGCAGGCCAGCACCTGGGCCGCGAAGGCTTCGTTGATCTCCCAGAGGTCCAGGTCGTTCAGCGCCAGTCCGTGCCGCTGCAGGATGGGCGTGGCGGCGTGCACCGGGCCCAGACCCATGCGCGCCGGATCGAGCCCGGCCCACTGGCTGTCGAGAATGCGGCCCAGCGGCCGCAGGTTCCAGCGCGCCACCGCCTCTTCGGAAGCCAGCGCCAGCATGGCGGCGCCGTCGGTGACCTGCGAGCTGTTGCCCGCCGTGATGTTGCCCCAGGGCTTGTCGAACACGGGCTTGAGCTTGGCGAGCTTCTCGGGGGTGGAGTCTTCGCGTACGCCGTCGTCGTGGTCGTAGAGGCGGCCCTGCGCATCGACGATCGGAACGATCCCGCCATACGCGCCCGCGGCGCGTGCGGCCAGGGCGCGCTGGTGGCTGGCGGCCGCGTAGGCGTCCATCTCGGCCCGCCCGATGCCGAACTGCGTGGCCAGGTTTTCAGCCGTCTGGCCCATGGAAAGCCCCGCCACGGGGTCGGTAAGGCCCTTGAGCAGGCCGATCACGGGCGCCAGATCGCGCAGCCGCAGGGCGCGCAGCGCGGCCAGGCGCGCGCCCAGCCCGCGCGCCGCATACCAGCGTGCGAGCCAGCGCACCATGCCGTCGGAGAACAGCACCGGCGCGCGCGACAGCGCATCCACGCCGCCGGCCAGCACCAGCTGGGACCGTCCCGACTGGATGTTGGCGATGGCCGAGTCCAGCGCCTGCATGCCCGAGGCGCAGTTGCGCATGACCGTCCAGCCCGGCACGCGGTCGCCCGCGCCCAGGCGCAGCGCGATCACCCGGCCGATGTTCACCTCGTCGGGAGACGGGGCGGCGCAGCCCACGATGACCTCGTCCAGGTCGGTGGGCGCGTAGGGCTGGCGCAGCAGCAGCGCGCGCCCGGCCTGCACGGCGAGGTCGGCGGCGGAAAACGGCCCCGGCCCCGTACGCGCTTTCAGGAAGGGCGTGCGGGCACCGTCAACGACATAAACCGGCTTGAACGTCATGCAGCCCCCTCACGCCGCTTTGCGCTCGGCTGCGGCCTTGCCGGCCGCACCCAGGTCGAAGGCAAAATCATCCACTCTCACCACCCGGTCGCGCAAGTCATTGCGGCGTTTCACCAACGCATATTCTTCGTCGGAGAGCGCGCCGGCCGCATAGGCCGCCTCGGCGATGTCGCGCACATTGGCGCGCGGATCGCCCTGCAGGCCGCCGCGCTTCTCGAACTCGCGGATGCGCGCCTCGACGGGCTCGGCCTCCAGCGCAGCCGCCAGCGCCTGTTCCAGCGCGCCCACCGGCTCGTCGGGCCGTGGCGGGCAGGTGGCAGCACGCGGTGAGGCGGTCGCGTGCCGGCCCGGGCGCGATCAGCAGGCGCGCGACTTGCTGACCCAGCGCGTCCGAAGGCGGGCGGCAGGCGCGGCCCCGGGGCATGACCAGCAGCCGCAGCGCGCGCGCCATTGCGCGGTTGGGGAAGTTGTCGAGCACTCCCTCGAAAGCGTCTTCGATGCGGTGCAGGGCGTCTTGCAGCGCCCAGTGCGCCAGCGGTTCGTCCGCGGCCTGCCGGCCTTCGTCCTCGAAGCGCTTGAGGGTGGCGCTGGCCAGGTACATCTGCGAAAGAATGTCGCCGAGCCGGGCCGAGAGCCGCTCGCGGCGCTTCAGGCTGCCGCCCAGCGCCAGCATGGAGGCGTCGGCCAGCAGGGCGAAGGCGGACGAATAGCGGCCCAGCTTGCGGTAGTAGCCCTGCATGGCGGGCGCGGCTTCGGCCGGCGCGCGCGCCAGGCGGGCGCCGGTGAGGCCCGCGCCCAGGGCGCGCAGGGCGTTGCGCAGCACGAAGCGCGCATGGCCCCAGAAAGCGAGGTCGAAATCGCGCAGCCCCTGGCGCGCGTCGTCGGCCTGGGCCGCGCGCATCTCCGCGAGCACGTAGGGATGGCAGCGGATCGCGCCCTGGCCGAAGATGATGAGGCTGCGGGTGAGGATGTTGGCGCCTTCCACGGTGATGCCGATGGGAATCTGCTGGTAGGCGCGGCCCAGGAAATTGGACGGCCCGAGGCAGATGCCCTTGCCGCCGATGATGTCCATGCCGTCGTTGACGACCTGGCGCGCACGCTCGGTCACGTGGTACTTGACGATGGCCGACACCACCGAGGGCTTCTCGCCCAGGTCCACCGCGCCGGCCGTCATGGCGCGCGCGGCATCTACGAGATAGGTGTGCCCGCCCATGCGGGCCAGGGCTTCTTCCACGCCCTCGAATTTGCCGACGGGCATGCGGAACTGGCTGCGCACCCGCGCATAGGCGCCCACGGCGCGCGTGGCGAGCTGCGCCATGCCGGTGTTGGAGGAGGGCAGCGAAATGGAGCGGCCCGCGGCCAGGCATTCCATGAGCATGCGCCAGCCCTGGCCCGCCATGGCCGGTCCGCCGATGATGAAGTCCAGCGGCATGAAGACGTCCTTGCCGCGCGTGGGGCCGTTCATGAACATGGCGTTGAGCGGGAAGTGGCGGCGGCCGGTTTCCACGCCGGGGTGGTCGTGCGGCACCAGCGCGCAGGTGATGCCCACGTCGCGCGCGCCGCCCAGCAGGCCCTCCGGGTCGTACAGGCGGAAGGCCAGGCCCAGCAGCGTGCACACGGGGGCGAGGGTGATGTAGCGCTTGTCCCAGGTGACGCGCATGCCGATGACTTCGCGGCCCTGCCATTCGCCCTTGCACACGATGCCGCTGTCGGGAATGGCGGCCGCGTCCGAGCCCGCCCACGGGCTGGTCAGCGCGAAGGCGGGCACCTCTTCGCCGCGCGCCAGGCGCGGCAGGTAGTAGTTCTTCTGCGCTTCGGTGCCGTAGTGCAGCAGCAGCTCGGCCGGGCCCAGCGAATTCGGCACCATGACGGACACGGCCAGCGCCGAAGACCGCGTCGACAGCCGGGTGACGATCTCGGAGTGCGCGTAGGCGGAAAAGCCCAGCCCGCCGTAGGACGTGGGGATGATCATGCCGAGGAAACCATTGCGTTTCAGGTAGTCCCACAGCTCGGGCGGCAGGTCGTAGCGCCGGTGGGTGACCTCCCAGTCGTTCAGCATGCGGCATGCCTGCTCGACGTGCGTGTCCAGGAAGCGACGCTCCTGCTCCGTGAGGCGCGGCCGCGGGTAGGACAGCAGGCGGGACCAGTCGGGGCGTCCGCCGAAGAGCTGGCCTTCCCACCATACGGTGCCGGCCTCCAGGGCGTCTCGCTCGGTGTCCGACATTTGCGGCAGCACCTTGCGGTAGAGGCGGAACACGGGCGCGGTCAGCAGGGCGCGGCGCAGCGGGCGCACGCCGAGCAGCACGGCGGCCAGCAGCGCAACGAGGGCCAGCGCGATGAGGACTGCGGTCATGGTTCTTGTCTCCCTGGTTCTTGCGTGGCGGGTCGCGGGTCAGTTGCCGGGCGCCGGCGGCAGGGGCGCCCGCAGCCCGCCCAGCAGGAAGCTCATGAGGCGCGGCAGCAGCAGCGCCGGGTTGTCGGGCTGCTCGGCCTCGTCCACGGTCCAGCCCGTGACGGAGCGCAGCAGGTCGGTGCCGAAGATGGCGTAGGACGTGGCGCCCAGCATGAACTGGAAGCGCCACATGATCTCGGCGCGGGGCACGTCCGGCAGCGCGGCGAACAAGGCATTACGGTAGCGGTCGAGCACGTCGGCGTACTCCTCCGCGAACAATGCCCTTATGAAATCGGACGGGTCCGTCATGGTGCGCTCCAGCAGCGGCAGGAAAGTGCTGCCGGCCTGGTTGGGGTCGGCCGCCAGGCGCAGCAGCGTGCCGAAAAACGCGTCCACGATCTGCGAGGGTTTGAGCGGCTTGCCTCCCGCCTGGGCCTCCAGTTCGTCGAGCAGGCGCAGCCGCTCGCGGTTGACGATGGCCAGCCGGCGCTTGAGCACCGCCTGCACCAGCGATTCCTTGGACCCGAAGTGGTAATTGATCGACGCCAGGTTCACGCCGGCCGCCGTGGTGATCTGCCGCATCGACGTGCCGTCGTGTCCCTGCTGGGCGAACAGGGCTTCGGCGGTGTCCAGGATCGACTCGCGCGTGCCCGAGGTCTTGGATTCTTGCATTTGGTTGAATTCAAACGTTTGTTTTATTGAGTATGCGCCCGAACGAATCGGAATGCGAACCCCGGCAATCCCCAATAGGGTTTACCCCCGATGGATCTCGGCCGCTTCGGCGAGCCGGCGCGCGGCGCGCGTCGGGTTTTCGGACGAGGCGAATCAGGCGTTCGGGGGAGCGTTGTCCTAGTGCGGACGCATCATTCGCGACCTTTGTCCTCGGACGACGGGCCTAGGATGAAAGCCGTCTGGAAGGCGCGCGCAAAAGTCCGCAGTATCGGGCTGGGAACAGATGTGCATGTGCGCGGGGACCGCATTGCGCCCGGGCGTTCGAACGATCCGCATATGGCCGGTACAGGAGCAAAGGGAAATGAAGACCTACAGAGTGGGGCTGCTGGTCGATGGATACGAGCAGCCGGGGTGGATGCACGAGATGGCCGACTGGCTCGCCCAGAGCCGGGAGTTCCAGATCGCGGCCTTGCTGGTGATGGGGCTGGGGCAGGACGGGCGCGCGCCGAGGCTGGGCGTGAAGGCGCTGTTCGGAACCCTGACGCGGCTCGAGTCCCGGCTGCTGCCGGCGCGGCAGAGGCAGGTGCTGGAATGCGGCGACATGCGCGAGCGCCTGCCGCCCGGCGTGCCGGTGCTGGACCTGCAGCCCGCCTCTGAGGCCGGCGACGACGGCGTGGCCGCGCTCGGCCTCGACCTGGTCATCACGCTGGGCTCGTCGGCCGCGTCCCGCGCCCAGATGCGGGATTGGGCCGCGCTGGGCGTATGGCGGCTCAGCTACTCCGACATCGCGGTGGCCACCAGCCGCTACGCGGGATTCTGGGAGGTGTACCAGCGCGCCGACCACACCTCGGTGCGGCTCTGGCGCATGGGCGCGACGGCGGAGCAGGACGAGCTGCTGGACCAGCGCAGCTTCAATACCGAAGTATTTTGGCTGAAGAACCAGGCGCGCGCGTTCAGTCTGGGCAATTTCATGGTGTACGACGCCTTGCAGGCGCTGGCGCGGTCGCGCCGGGGCGCCGCGCCGCCCGTGATCCAGATCGTGAGCGGCGAGCGCGCGCGGACCCGGTGGAATGGAACAGCGCCTCGTACATCGCGCGCCAGGCGGCATTAAGGATGGTCTGAACAATTCCCCCGCCCAACGGTAAACTTCGTCTGTCACGCCCTCTCGAGTCTGTTCATCATGAGCCAACTGAGTTTTTCTGAAGCGGAATTTGCCGGTAAGCGCAAGAAGACACGCCGTGAGAAGTTCTTGAACGAGATGGATCGCACGGTGCCGTGGGATTACCTGGCCGGTGAGATTGCCAAGCACTACCCGCAAGAAGGCAAGGTGGGTCGCCAGCCGTATCCCATTGAGACGATGCTGCGGATTCACTTCATGCAGCAATGGTTCAACCTGAGCGACCCAGCGATGGAAGAGGCGTTGTACGACAGTTTTTCGATGCGCCAGTTCGCCAAGCTGCCCGGTGGTCGTGCGCCGGACGAGACGACGATCCTGAACTTTCGTCACCTGCTTGAGAAGCACAACATTGCCGAAGAAATGTTCGAAGGCGTGAACCTGCTGCTGCAAGACTATGGGCTGATGGTGCGCCGGGGAACGATTGTGGACGCGACGATCATCGATGCGCCCAGCTCGACGAAGAACGCCCAGGGCGCGCGGGACCCCGAGATGCACCAGACCAAGAAAGGCAATAACTACTTCTTCGGCATGAAGGCGCACATCGGGGTCGATCTGCATACGGGCTTGGTGCATTCGGTGGTGGGTACGGCGGCCAACGTGGCGGATGTGACGCAGGTCGATGGGCTGCTGCACGGGGAGGAAGAACTGGTCTTGGGTGATGCGGGCTATCAAGGTGTGGGCAAGCGCGAAGAACACCAGGGGCGCGATGTGCAGTGGCATATTGCGTTGCGCCCGAGCCTGCGCAAGAAGTTGAGCAAGACGGTGCAATCCTTGCAAGACGCCTATGAACACACCAAGGCCAGCCTGCGGGCCAAGGTGGAGCACCCGTTTCGGGTGATCAAACGGCAGTTCGGCTACACGAAGGTGAGGTATCGGGGGCTGGCGAAAAACACCGCGCAGTTGCTGACGCTGTTCACGTTGAGCAATCTGTGGATGGCGCGACGACATTTGATGGCAGAGGTGCGCCCATAGGACATCAAAAGGCCCGGAAACGGGCTCTTTTGAGCGAAAACACGACGGAAAATCGGGATTTTGGACGTTTTTTTCTGATTTTCTGAAATCAGGCGACAAGCAGTGATGAATTTGGGTCGGCTGGCTGATTGTTCAGACCGTCCCTAATAGCAATGCTTCTCATTTTTCTTAGCAAATTCAGTTACAAGGAAATTTCCCGTCCGTCGCCAGGCGAGCTGCGCGCCGCGCGGCATAGTGGTTTTCCCTGAAAACAGGCTTCCCGGACCATTTGGCGGTTTTCAAGCGCCGGCCGGTCCGGTACATTGCAGTGGCCTGACCACCGAACCACCAGACACCTGGACCCACTACTGGAATCGCCGCCGCCGCGCCGTTAAGCTCCCCCTTCCCCACTACCGCTTCCGACCACCATGACTTCGCTGCAGGCCGTCGCCTCCACCCGCCTCTACCGCATGATTGCCGACCAGATCGCCGCCCGGATCAGGGCGGGCGACTTTCCCGCCGGCACGCGGCTGCCGGCAGAGCGCGACCTGGCCGAGCAGTTGCAGGTCAGCCGCGCCTCGGTGCGCGAAGCCCTGATCGCGCTGGAAATCGAAGGCTATGTGGACGTGCGCGTGGGCACCGGCGTCTTCGTCTGCGCGCCGCGCGAAACCGCCCGGCGCGACGCGGCCGCGGCCAATGCGGACAGCGTGGCCGAGGCCACCGACATCGGGCCTTTCGACCTGCTCGAGGCGCGCCTGCTCATCGAGCCCGAGTGCGCCGCGCTGGCCGCGCAAAAGGGCTCGCCCGCGCAGATCGCCGCCATCCGCGCCGCGCACGACGGCATGTCGCCCACCGAATCGCCCAGCGAACACGACCGCGCTTTCCACAGCGCCATCGGCGCCGCCTGCGGCAATGCCGCCCTGGCCGCCGCCGTTTCGCACATCTGGCACCTCAGCACGCTCAGCCCCGTCTTCCACCGGCTCGAGGAGCACTTCGTGACCACCCGCGTGTGGACCGAAGCGCAGAAAGAGCACCAGCGCATCCTCGCGGCCATCGTCGACCGCGACCCCATCCGCGCCCGCCACGCCATGCACGACCACCTGGTCAGCATCCTGGCGCGGCTGCGCGAAGACTTCGGCAGCACGGGGATCCGATGATGCGATGACCGGCTGACCTTTTCTCTCCCGGCGCCCGCGCGCCGGCTTCCCGAACCGACCGTGCACAGGCACCGCCGGCGCAATGCGCCGTCCGCGGCGAGGGGGACCGGCTTG
>NZ_LHSJ01000186.1:0-8280 GCF_001270295.1 Achromobacter sp. DMS1
CAGGCGCGCCTGGGCGTCGGCCGCGCCGCCGGCGGAATACGGAACGACCAGCTTCACGGGCTTTTCCGGGTATTGCGCGGCGGCCAGGGGCACGAGCAGCGCCAGGAACGCGCCGCCAAGAAATCGAATCGGGTTCAAGTTGTCTCCTCCTGTGGATGATTCGGCCGGCCGGTCGGCCTGGCCGGTTTTTTTCAGACGGTGGCGATCGGCGTGGCCGGAGAGCCGGCGGCGCCCGGCAGGCGCAAGGGGGGCGCGGTAAGCAGGAAGCGATGGCGGCCGTGCGCGAGCACATCCGGCCAGCGGCGTGAGCCACCACAGTTCGCCGAGGTGGATGCCGTTCTTGAACAGGCAATGCTCGTGCAGCGGCAGGCGCGCGCGGCGCAGCGGCGTGGCGCGCCCGCCGAAGTCCACCGGCCGCACCAGCTCGACCGCCGGGTTGTCGGCGATCAGGCAGGCCAGCCGCGAGTCGACGATCCACTGCAGCAGCCGCTCGTCGTTGCCGTCCAGGCCGCTGCCCAGCGCGTGCAGGCGCGCCACATCGGGCTGCCGGTTCATCGCCATCAGCGCGTCGCCGAAGCCGGTGTGCAGGCAGACCATGTCGCCGGGTTCGATGCTCACGCCGTCGGCCTCCATGATGCGCATGAGACGCTCATAGCCCACCGCCGTCCGCGTCCTGCCGACGTGGCGTTCCAGGTCGATCATTACAGCCCGTCCCTGCACGCCGTGCTCGGCCAACTGCTCGATGCCCAGCGCGCCCGCATTCGGCCCGGGAAAGCGCGCCCAGTCGGCCGCGGCTTGCGGGTCTTCTTTGGCGGCGACGATGTCCTTGCCGGCGCGAAAGCCGTTGTAGAACACCGCTTCCGCGTGTCCGTCGCCGTCCGCGTCGAAGCGGCTGCCCATGTGCGCGAGGCTGTCCCACTGCGTGGAGTACTGCGTATTCATGAGCAGCACGTCATCGCAGACCACGTCGGTCAGCCGGGGGTCTTCGCAGGCATACGACCAGCAGTAGCCCTGCGCGCCGGCGCTCTTGCCGTCGCGCAGCGTGGCATAGCGCCGCGGCGGAAGCCGGCGGGGATTCAACGCCATGCCGCCCGGCATGTCCAGCGGCAGCGAAAGGCAGAACGTCAGCCCTTCGCGGACTTCGGCGATGCCCTGCAGCACCTTGCGCCTGTCGACCAGGTTCATGCGCCCGCGCTGGTCGTCGGGGCCGAATTCGCCCCAGTTGCTGCCGGCGGGCGCGTGTGTCCATCGCTGCGGCATGGCCCGCTCCTCAGGCCGAGGCCGCATCGCGGGCGAGCACGGCCAGCGCATTGCGCGCGGCGGCGACGCCCATGTTCACATAGGCGTCGCCGGTGACGCCGCCGATGTGCGGACTCAGGATGATGTTCGGCTCCTGCTGGAAGGGATGGCCCGGCGTCATGGGCTCGACCGCGAAGCTGTCCAGGCCCGCCGCCATCACCTGGCCCGAGCGCACGGCGTCCAGCAGCGCGGTTTCATCGACCAGTCCGCCGCGCGCGGTATTGACGAGAATCACGCCGCGCTTGCACCGGGCGAGCGTGGCGGCGTTGACCAGTCCGCGGTTCTCGTCAGTCAGCGGGCAATGCAGCGAGATCGCGTCCGCGTCGCGCCAGATATCGTCCAGCGCGGCCTGCGCGACATGCTCGGGAAACCGCCGCGCGTAAGGATCGAAGCCGATGACGCGCATGTTCATGGCGTGGGCCATGGCCGCCATGCGCTGCCCGATGGCGCCCAGGCCCACCAGGCCGAGCGTCCGGCCCGCCAGCTCGACGCTCTTGTGCGTGGCCTTGTCCCAGTGCCCGCCGCGCATGCGGGCATCCAGCTTCACCACCGATTTCGCGCAGGCGAGCAGCAGGGCCACGGCCTGTTCGGCCACGGCCGCCGCGTTCGCGCCCACGGCCGCGACCACCTCGATGCCGCGCTGCGCGGCCGCGGCCTTGTCCGAGGTGTCGGTGCCGCTGCCGTGCTTGGAAATCACGCGCAGGGACGGGGCGGCGTCCATCGCGGCGTCGCCCACTTTGCTGTAGCGCACGATGATGGCGGCCGGATCGTGCTCGCGGCAGAGCGCCACGATGTCCGCTTCGGAAGGCGTCTTGCCGGCGAAGACCACGTCGCAGTCGCGCAGCAGCGCCAGCGCCTGGGGCGCGAGATCGGCCGCCGTCACCAGCACCTTGGGTTTCCGGGCTGCCGGGGCGCTCACAGCGTTTCTCCTTCTTTCAGCACGCCGGCGGCGCGCAGGGCGGCGACGAGCCACTTGGCTTGCGTGTCGCCCGCGTTGATGGCCTCGATGCGGGCGGCCTCGTCCTTGACCTTCTTTTCGGCGGCGGGCAGCAGGCCGGCGATTCTCTCGCGTTCCACGACCACGACGCCGTCGGCGTCGCCGATGACGAAGTCGCCGGGATGGACCGTGACGCTGCCCACGGACACCGGATGGCCGATGCGTCCGGGGACATTCTTGGTGGGGCCGTTGGGGTTCGTGCCCGCGGCGAACACCGGGTAGCCCATTTCGATGATGTCGCAGGCGTCTCGCGCGGCGCCGTCCATCACCACGCCGGCGATGCCCAGCTTGCGGCAGGCGTTCATCATGATCGTGCCCATCAGCGCGGAGCTGAGGTCGCCCTTGCCGTCGATGACGAGCACGTCGCCGGGGCGAGCCAGCGACATGGCGGCGTGGATCATGAGGTTGTCGCCGGGGCGCACTTCGACCGTCAGCGCGCTGCCGGCGAGTTTCATGCCGGGATGCAGCGGGCGTATGCGTCCGCTCAAGCGCGCCGCGGCGCCCGGCCACGTCGGCCAGGATGGCCGGCTGCAGTTGCGCCGCGCGCGCACGATGTCCTCGCCGACGCGGGGAAAGTCTTTGACGATGTCCTGGTTTGCCATGGAAGTTCCTGTTCAGGGTTCAAGAGCCGTGTTGTGGTGAAAGGGGACCTCAGGCGGGCTTGATGCCGGCGTTGCGGATGAGCGCGCCCCACTTGTCGAAGTCCGCCCTGCGCACCCGGTCGAGCTGCTCGGGCGGACCGCCGGCCAGGCCGATGCCCAGCTGCTGCGCGAGCGCCTGCAGGCGAGGGGCTTTGCAGCGCCTTGCCGATGCCGGCATTGAGCGTCCCGATGACGGCCCCGGGAGTGCCGGCCGGCGCGAAGACGGCCTGCCACTGTTCGACGATGAAATCGGCATAGCCCGCTTCCGTCATGGTCGGCGCGCCGGGCAGGGCGGCGAGCCGCTGCGCGGACGGTGACGGCCAGGGCGCGCAGCGCGCCCGCCTGGATGTGCGGCAGCGCCGCGGCCACCGGCACGAACGCGAATTGCACCTGGCCCGCCAGCGTGTCTTGCAGCGCCGGCGTGTCGCCTTTGTAGGGAACGTGCAGGAACCGCGTGCCGCTCTGCTGTTGCAGCAGCGCGCCCTGCATGTGCAGGATGGTGCCGGTGCCGCCGGAGGCATAGGCGATGCGGCCGGGCGCTTTCCGCGCGCGCGTCCAGCAGGTCGCCCAGCGTCCGGAAGGGCTGCGCGGCGCCCACTACCAGCACGTGCGGAATGGTGCCCACCATGATGACGGGCGCCGAACGATTCGATGGGGTCGTACGGCAGCTTGCCCATCAGGTGCGGGGCGATGGCCTGCGGGCCGATCGACGTGCCGAGCAGGGTGAGCCCGTCGGGAGCGGCCCGGGCGACGCGGGCCGCGCCGATGGTGCCGGTGGCGCCGGGACGGTTTTCGACGATGACCCGGGTGGCCAGCAGCGAGTCGAGCTGTTGCGCGATGGCGCGTCCCAGCACGTCGGTGCTGCCTCCGGGCGGGTAGGGAACCACCCAGGTAATGGGTTTGCCGGCGGGCCAGTCTTGCGCGGCGCGCGCCTTGAAAGCGGCGCCGGCGCCAGCGCCGCGCCCAGGCCCAGCAGATGGCGGCGCGTCATGGAGAAGGGATGGTGCATGGCGTTTCCGTGGAAAGTCAGTCGCAGGGCGGGAAGCCGTACAGCGCCCGCGGGTTGTCGGTGAGGATTGCGCGCAGCGTCGCGGCGTCGCCGGCCCATTCGGCCAGGCGCTCGAGCTGGCGCGCGTCGTCCGGCATGGGCTGCAGGCCGGCCGACGCGGTGGCGTGCGGCCAATCGCTGCCCCACAGACGGCGCGGGCCGATGCTTCGATGTAGCCGCGGGCCAGGCGGTCCAGGGCGGGGTCGTCCACGCTGTGCAGGGCGCTGACGAGGTAGCCGCCCGAAAGCTTTACCCAGGCCTTGCCGTCGCGCATCAGGCGCAACGCCAGCGCATGCGCGGGATGGCGGAATGCCTGGGCGGGCGCGATGCGCGCCATGTGGTCGAATACCAGCGGCACGGGTAGCCGGGCCAGGGAATCGCCGAGCGCGGCCAGCTGGTCGGGAGGCATCAGGAGCTGCATGTGCCAGCCCAACGGCGCCACGCGGCGCGCCAGCGGTTCGATTTGCTCGGGCGATCCCGTCACGCCCAGGGACAGGTTGAGCCGGATGCCCCGGACACCGGCGGCATGCATTGTTTCCAGCTCCGCGTCGGTTTCCGTGCCGTCGATGACGGCCACTCCGCGCGCCTGCCCGGCCATCGCGGCCATGCCCGCAAGCATGCAGCGGTTGTCGGCGCCGTAGGTGGAGGGTGTCACCAGGACGGCGCGCTGCATGCCCAGCAGGCGCTGCAATGCGCGGTACTGTCCGGCATCCGCATCGGGCGGCCGCAGCGCCGCGCCGGGGGGCGGCGGGGCAGCGGGCGTCGTAGACATGGATGTGGCAATCGCATGCGCCGGGCGGCATGGCGACGCCGGCGGCGCGCTGCCGGCCGAGAAGGCGAACGTTGCGGTCATCGGTGTGGGTCCGGCCGGGCGGCTTACTCGACGTGCGCGCCCGAGTCCTTGACGATCTTGCCCCAGCGGATGCGGTCGTCGTGGATCAATTGGGCAAACTGCGCCGGCGTGCTGGTCAGCGCGCGGGCTCCCTGCTCGCGGTACTTGGCGGCGAGGTCGGGCGTCTCCAGCGCCTTGTTGAATTCGGCGTTGAGCCGTTGCACGATGTCCTTGGGCACGCCGGCCGGCGCCGCGAGCCCGAACCAGGTCACGGCCTCGAAGCCCGGATAGCCGCGCTCGCCGATGGTGGGCACGTCCGGCAGGTCGGGCGCGCGCTCGGCGGAGGTGACGGCCAGCGCCCGCATCTTGCCGTTGCGCACATGGCCGATCAGCGTGGGCACGGACGACAGATACATGTCGATCTGGCCGCCGATCAGGTCGTTGGCGGCCTGGGCGGCGCCCTTGTACGGAATGTGCGTCAGTTTGATGCCGGCCGCATTCTGCAACTGCACCGCGGCCAGGTGCGCAACCGTGCCGTTGCCCGAACTGGCGAAGTTCAGCGCGCCGGGATGGGCCTTGGCTTCCGCGATCATGTCGTCGAAGGTCTTGAGGCGGGAATTGGCCGGCACCACGAGCACCAGCGGCGCATCGGCCACGAGGCCGATCGCGGTCAGGTCTTTTTCGGGGTCGTAGGGCAGCCGGGGGTACAGCGTGGGGTTGATCGCCAGATTGCTGGTCTGGCCGAGCACCAGCGTGTAGCCGTCCGGCTCGGACTTGGCGGCGGCGTCCACGCCGATATTGCCGCCCGAGCCCGGCCGGTTTTCCGTCACGATGTTCCAGCCGGTGTCGGCCGCCACCTTGACGGCGGCCTCGCGGGCCAGGACGTCGGTGCCGCCGCCGGGCGGGAAGGGCACGATCAGGCGGATGGGTTTGGCGGGATACGCCTGGGCCAGGCAGAGGCCGCTGGCCAGGGCCAGGGCCAGGGCCAGGCCGGACAGGACGCGCGCGATCAGCTTCATGGTTGTCTCCGATGATTGTTCTGGTCCGCGCATTGTGGATGTGTGTTCCGTCTAATACAATACGAGTTCGTATAGCGAAACGTGTTGCGTACAATGGACGAAAACAAAGACCACGATCCGGCCGATGCCGGCGCAGAGGAAGGCGTCGTCGCGGTGCGGCGCGCCATGCGCATCCTGGAGGCATTCGGCGTGGAGGATTCGCACCTGTCGCTCGCGGAGCTGAGCCGGCGCACCGGATGCCACCGCTCCACGGTGCTGCGCCTGGCCCGCACGCTGGCGCTGGACGACTATCTGGCGCAGACGGCCCGACGGCACTTGGCGGCTGGCGCGCGCGGCCGGCTGGCTCGGCGCCTGCTACCAGGCAACGTTCAATGTGCTGGAGGTGGTGCAGCCGGTGCTGCGCGAGCTATCGGCCGCTACTGGAGAAAGCGCCACGTTCTATGTGCGCGAGGGCGGCCAGCGCATCTGCGTGGCGCGGGTCGAGGGCCCGAAGTCCATCCGGCACCATGTGCGCGTCGGCGCCGCCCTGCCGCTGGCCCTGGGAAGCCCCTGGGCGCGTGCTGCTGGCGTTTTCCGGCGAGCCGGGCGAGCCCTATGAGTCGATCCGGCGGACCGGATACATGATGTCGCTGGGCGAGCGCGACGCCGAAGTCTCGAGCATTTCCGCGCCGGTGTACGGCATCAACTGGACGCTGCAAGGCGCGATCTGCATCTCCGGCCCCCTGTCGCGCCTGACCGAGCAGGTTCTGCTGGGCCACAAGGAAGAGATATTGTCGGCCGCCAGCCGCCTGTCGCGCGCCCATGATGGGCGCGCGGCAGGGTCAGCCGCGCTAACCGCCGACTGCCTGCGCGCTGCCGGCGCCGGCGGCCCCGGCGAGGCCGGCATGAACCGTGGCGCCCAGGGCCGCGCCGTGGATGGCCAGGTGGGCGCCCAGCTGGATGGCCTGGAGCAATTCGGCCCGGTTCGCTCCCAGGGCCAGGGGCGGCGATGAGCGTGCGCGTGGCGGCCATGTCGCCGTGCGTGAAGCAGGCGTGCAGGGCCAGGCGCACCAGCAGGCGTTCCGCATGGCTCAGGCCGTTCGCAGGCGCGCCCTGCTCGGCGAAGTCCAGCAGTACGGCGACGTAGCCGGGGTCCAGCGCGGCCAGGCGCAGCAGGCTTGCGGCCTGTTCGGGCCGGAGTTTCCCGATGCGCGCGCGCAGCGCGCGCGGATTGTCCGGGCAGGAGGGCGGCGCGGCCGCATGCAGCAGGTCGGCGGCCTGGAGCACGGCGCTCACTCCCTGCAGCGTCACGAGGTGCAGCACGTCGAATATGTCGGCGTCGCTGGCGCCGGCCTGCCGGGCAAGCCGCATGTGGGTGGCGAGCCCCGCTTCATGAAGATGGGTGGCCGACGCGTCGAGCGCGATGTACAGCAGCTCCACCATGCGCGGGCTGAGCGGTCCGGTTTGCGCCGGGTAGCCCGCATAGTCGGCGTAGCGGGCCAGGAAGTCCGGATTGGCGCGCAAGAGGGCTTCGGTCCAGGGACGCCAGTAGCCGCGCGCGGCGATGAAGCGCGCCTTGATGGCGTCGGTATCGGTCACGGGTTGCATCGCAGCGTCTGTCCAGTCAGATATTGCGCCTGGGCGCCGGCCGCGAAACGCAGCAGCGGCGCCAGGGATTCGGCGGAGGTATCGGGGGCGACTTCCACGGCATTGACGCGCCGGGCGTCGGCGCCCCATTCGCAGGCCAGCGTGGCCACCAGCATGCGCAGGGCGGCGGACTCGCCGGCCGCCTCCCAGTCCGGCTTGTTTTCACGCGGCAAGAGCAGGGTCAGGCTGCCGGGGCCGTCATGCGCATGGGCGGCGCGCCGCATCCAGCGCGGCGTCCAGCCGTGCCCCACGGGACGGTCCAGCACGGTCGCGTCCGCGACGGCGGGATAGCCGTTGCTGCAGGGGCTGCGGGCTCGGGCAGGCCGGTCCAGGAACCGCGGATTCGGAGGTCCAGCGGGGCATCGCAGGACACCGGGGCGTGGCGGGAAGGCTGGCACGGCTGGCTGCCTCCGAAGACGGACGAGCCGCCGTCCACGGCAAGCAGGCCGCCGCCGATGGGACGGGCATGCGGGCCGGCCAGAAATGCGAGCGCGCAGGCCATTTCCTCGGGAGCGGCCATTCTGCCGAGCGGAATCTTCGCGACGGCGCGCGCCGGGTCGAGGCGGCCCGACTCGATCAGTCCGTTCACCAGTTCGGTCCGGACGAAACCGGGGCACAGCACCGTCATGACATATTCGGGATGGGCACGCGCCAGTGCGCGCGTCTGGGCGATGAGCCCTGCCTTGCTCGGGCTGTAGGCGCCGCGCCAGGGGATGGCGTGCAGGCCGGCGCCGGACGCCACGTTGACGATGCGCGCGCCGCGGTCAGGCCGGCCGCGCAGGGCGTGCAGGACGCCGCGCCCGGCGCGCGCAGGTTCA
>NZ_LHSJ01000187.1:0-8238 GCF_001270295.1 Achromobacter sp. DMS1
CCCTTGCCGCCGCGCGAAGCGCCGGACTTGCCCTTGCGGCTGCCCTCGGCGGCCAGCGGATGGCCGTTGGCGTAGCCGCCGGCGATCATCAGGCCCGTGCCGAAAGGATCGGACGGACAAGCGGCAACCTGCCCCGGGCTGCCCTGGCGGCCGCCTTGGAGCTTGCCCCGGCGGCCGATGCGCGCGCCGTTCATGCCGTTGCGGTCCAGCGTGCCGAATCCGGGCGGCAGCGCGCTGTCGTGCGACTGCGGCTGTTTGGAGCGGCGGCGGCCGCCGGATTCATCGTCGTCGCGCAGCAGACCCAGCTGCACCATCAGCGCGGTGACCAGCGAGGCGTCCAGCTCCTCCCAGCGGCCCCGGCGCAGCGTGCGGGGCAGCACGATGTCGCCGAAACGGGTGCGGATCAGGCGGCTGACGGTCACGCCCACCGCCTCGAACATGCGCCGGACCTCGCGGTTGCGGCCCTCTTGCAGCGTGACGCGGTACCAGCGGTTGCTGCCGTCGCCGCCCAGGTAGTCGAGCGAGCCGAAGGCGGCCATGCCGTCTTCGAGTTCGATGCCGTCGACCAGCGATTGGCGCTGGGCATCGTCCATCTCGCCCAGCACGCGGACGGCGTATTCGCGCTCCGTGCCGTAGCGGGGATGCATGATGCGGTTGGCCATGTCGCCCGAGGTCGTGAAAATCAACAGCCCTTCGGTGTTCAGGTCCAGCCTTCCGACCGACAGCCACTTGCCGGTGCGCAGCTTGGGCAGGCGGGCGAACACGCTGGCGCGCCCGCCGGGATCGTCATGGCTGACGATTTCCCCGGCCGGCTTGTGATACAGGATCACGCGCGGCGGCTTCTTGGCGTTGGGGCGGGCGACGGGCTTGCCGTTGACCCGCACCTGGTCGTTGGGGCCTACCCGCTGGCCGATGTGGGCCGGCTCGCCGTTGACGGAAACCCGGCCCGCGATGATCAGCTCTTCCATTTCGCGGCGCGAGCCGATGCCCGCGTCCGCCAGCACCTTGTGCAGCTTGGGCATGACCGCCTCGCTGTTGAGGTACTTGCCCAGGCGCTGCTCCATGCGGTCGGCCTTTTCCAGGTAGGCCAGCGCCTGCTCGGCCTCCTGCTCGGTGCCGCGATCGCCGCCGCGCGGCTGCGCCTCGGCCGCCGCGGGAGCGCGCCCTCGGCCGCGCTTCGGCGGCTTCCGAGCGGCGGCGGCGGAAAGGCGTGCGCAGCTTGCGCCCGCGGCCGCGGGCGCCGCCCTCGGCCTCTGCGGCCGGCTCCCGGGCCGGCGACGATTCCGGCGAAGCCGGCTTCACGGCATCGTCCGAACGGGGTGTGTCATCCTGCATAGCGCTATTCGTTGTCACGGGGACAGCTCCGAATTTCAAACTTGGTTGGGCCTGCCTGCGGCGGGCGCCTCTTCATCATCAGGAAATGCCGGCCTCGGGCCGGACTCGGGCGGCCGCGCCTGCGGCTCGCCGCCGGGCGCCGGCCCGTTTGCAGCCGCCGGACTGCCAGCCGCCTCGGCTCCGGGCACGGCTTGCGGCGAATCCATGGAAACGCCGCCGGCAGCGGCCGCCTGCGAGATCGAATCGCCCGGCTCGCCGGGCCTTGCTTGCTTTTCAGGGGATGCGGATTCCGCCTCTTGGGCGGCGTCGTCGGGCATCTGGCCGTCGGGCGCCGCGATCGCGGCCTCGGCGGGCTCATCCTGGCGCGCGGAGCGGGCCTGGTCTGCCCGCGCCGGGGAAATCGGCGTATCCGCGGGGGATGCCTCTGCAGACGACTCGTCCGCAGGCATGCCCGCAACGTCCGCGCCATTCACGCCTTCGTCTTCATGTATGCGTGAAAGCGGTGATTCTACGCCATCGGCAGCCGCCGTGGCGGATGTTTCGCTCGAAACAGACATTTCCGCACGCGGAACATCCGCATTTTCCTCGGCGGCGGCGGGAGTTTCCGCGGCGGCTTCGGCCTCGCCCTGCGCGGGCTGCGCCTCGCCCAGGTCCAGCCCCGCCAGCGCCGCGGCCGCCTGGGCGGACTCCAGCGGCGGAAGCTCGTCGAGCGCCCTCAGCCCCAGGTCGTCGAGAAACTGCCTCGTGGTGCCGAAAAGCGCGGGACGCCCGGGCGCATCGCGATGGCCGATCACTTCGATCCAGCCGCGGTCCTCCAGGGCCTTGACGATCTGCGAAGAAACGGTCACGCCGCGTATGTCTTCGATATCGCCGCGCGTGACCGGCTGGCGCCACGCAACGATGGCCAGCGTTTCCATGACCGCGCGCGAATACTTGGGCGGTTTCTCGGGATTCAGCCGCTCCAGGTAGCGCTGCATCTGCGGACGGCTCTGGAACCGCCAGCCCGACGCGAGCTGCGCCAGCTCCATGCCGCGGCCGTTCCACTGCTCGCCCAGCGTCTCCAGCAGCGATCGCAGCTTGGCGTTGTCGAACTGCGGATCCTCCGCGAAAAGCTTGCGCATATCCGAAAGTTGCATCGGCTGCGACGCGCACAGCAGCGCGGTTTCCAGCACGAGTATCGCCTCGCTATCGTTCATCGACATCCAACGTTTAAAAGGCCGACTTGCGTTCGGCAAAAAATGGGATTACTATTTCATTCTTCCAGACGCGGGGTGGAGCAGTCTGGCAGCTCGTCGGGCTCATAACCCGAAGGTCGTAGGTTCAAATCCTGCCCCCGCAACCAGAACTCGAAAGGCCCGGCCGTTGCGCCGGGCTTTTTGCATCTGGCGTTCCGTGTGCATGTGGCGTTCTGCCCGGTTTTCCTGGATTTCCCGATTCCGGCCCGCCACCCGGCTGCCGCGCGCGACGCGCCCGCAGCCGGCCGGCAGGATTCGCCCGGCATCGATGGCGCCCCGGCCGTGAATGGCATGATTGTGCGATGTTCTCACCGTAATCCTGTATGACAGCCTGGAATTCGGCCGCGCGAAGACAGTCCTGGCCTGGCGGCAAGCCCCGAACCGCCCCGCATGGCGGGCGGACGCGCCTGATTTCCGGAACAGCCGGCACATCGGCCGGCGGACCGTGCGCAGCGCCCGCTACGACGGACACATGCCCGGCCCCTAACAAAACAAGGTAAACAAGGCCCTGATCCGCAAGCACCCGGCGCCGGACCGCGGCGCGGCAGTGGCGCCGCATCCGTTCCGCCCCCTCCGTTGCAAGAGCGCGCCGAGCGCGCCTGCCGGGCTTGCGATTCTTAGATGTTTTTCCTGACCAACAGATCACAGGCAGGTCACAGGCAGACAGACCAAGGGGCTATGGCGGATTTGCCGGCAAACCCGCGCAGGCGCAACGCCCGCCCCAACCTGTTGATGCAATAGGCAAATTATAGCGCCATATCCCCTCGCCTCAAGCCCGGGCAGGCCGCGGGGCCTGCGCGTCCCAGGGAGCCGACTCCAGCCTGGCCGCCAGGAAATCGAGCATGGAGCGCAGGATCAGGGGCATCTGCCGGCGCGACGCGTAGACACCGTAGATGCCGAGTTCCTCGGGCGGAAACGACGCGAGAATGGGGCGCAGGCGCCCTGCCGCGATGTCGTCGGCCGCCAGGTACGTGGGCAGCATGGCGATGCCTGCGCCCTCGACGGCCGCCCGGGCCAGGGCGGAGACGTCATTGGCCCGGATATTGCCGTCGACCGGAACGTCCACCGGCTGCCCGTCGCGCATGAAGCGCCACAGGCTCTTGCCGAAATGCGTGTGCGTCAGGCAGTTGCGCTGCGAAAGATCTTCCAGGCGCGCCGGCTCGCCCTCGCGCGCGAGATAGGCGGGGGCCGCGCACACCACCGAGCGGCACACCGCGAGCTTGCGGGCGATCACGTTGGGGTCGAGGTCGTTGGTGATGCGCACCGCGAGGTCCACCCGCTCCTCGATGAGGTTCACCGCGTGCTCCACCAGCACCAGATCCACACTGGCGCCCGGGTGCAGGCCGACGTATTCCGCCACCAGCGCCGCCAGGTGCCGCGCGCCGAACGACACGCTGGCCGTTATGCGCAGCAGGCCGCGGGGAGCATCCTCGGGCGAGGCCACCGCACTGCGCAGCTCGCCCACCATTTCGAGCATCTGGCGGCAGCGCGGCAGAGTTTCGGCGCCCGCCGGCGTGAGACTGAGGCGGCGCGTCGTGCGATGCAGCAGCCGCACCCCCACCCACTGTTCCATTTCGGCAAGGTAGCGCGACACCATGGCACGGGACATGTCCAGATGGATGGCCGCAGCCGACAGGCTGCCCCGGTCGGCGACCTCGACAAATACCTGCATGGCTTTCAGACGGTCCATGATTGTCTCGATCCGCGCATCAGACGTAACGTTTATACCGTACTTCCGGGCGTTTTCCTTGCCGGGCCGCCCGCAAGGGTCAGTGCGCGTCAACCCCGGGCCGACAGGACTTCCTGCAGCGCGGCGCGCACGGTTTCCGGGCATTCGCCGCGCACGATGGCCACCAGGCGCGACTCGCCCTCGCCTTCCGGCCAGCCCGGCAGGGGCGCCAGCGGATAGAGTTCGCCATGCACGCCCTGCACCTCCATGGGCAGGGTTTCGCCTTGGAAGGCGACCCAGCCCTTGAGGCGCAGCAGCGCATCGCCGAACCGCTCCTGCACGCGCGCCACCCCGGAGAGAAATCGCGCCCGGGGCAGCGGCGCGTCCAGGGCGACGACGCAACTGCCGGCCGGCGCATGCCGCGACCCGGCCATTCCGGCATAGGCGCCCAGCCACGACCTGAGCTCCGCGGGAGAACGGCGCGCCGGCAGCGGCTCGGCCAGCAGCCCGGGCAAGGCCGAGCCGGCCACATGGACGGCGCGCCGGGCGCCCGGATTAATGGCGCTCGCGGCGCGTTCGGCTTCGGCCAGTTCGGACGGACCGGCCAGATCGGCCTTGCTGAACACGACAGCGTCGGCAAGCGCGAGCTGGCGCACCGCCTCGGGATGTTCCGCCAGGCGGCGCGCGCCCTGCCGGGCATCCACGACCGCCACGCAGCCCGTATAAACGTAGCGCTCTGCCAGGAAACGGTCGTGCCGCAGCGTGAAGATCACGGACGCGGGGTCGGCCAGCCCGCTCGTCTCGATGAAAACCCGCCGGAAAGGCGGAATGGCGCGGCGCAAAGCCTGCATGAAAAGATCGCGCAGCGCATCGGCCACGTCGCCGCTGACCGCGCAGCACAGGCAGCCGCCCTCGACCAGCACCACGCGGTCGCTCGCCGGCCTGACCAGATGATGGTCCACCCCGACATCGCCGTATTCGTTGACGATGACGACCGAGCCGGCAAACGCGGGCTCGCGCAGCAGCCGGTTGAGCAGCGTGGTCTTGCCGCTGCCCAGGAACCCGGTGATCACCTCGACGCGGATGCGCCCGTCCTGCTCCTGCAGCCCCATGGCCCACTACCTCGAAAGCGGCGATCGCCGAAAACCGGGAAAGGCCGGAGAAAACCAAGGCCGAGCGCCGAAACGCCCCCAAAGCCCCCAAAGCCCTGTAATAAAAGCCTCAATGCCACCCCAAAGCCAAAAGGGCCAATCACTTGCGTGATTGGCCCCAAATTCCTTGGCTCCCCGAGCTGGGCTCGAACCAGCGACCTGCGGATTAACAGTCCGTCGCTCTACCGACTGAGCTATCGGGGAACTGCTAAGAAGTGAGATTATGGAGGAATTTTTTGGGAAATGCAAATCGTGGCTTTGAAGAAAAACGCGGGCACGGTTTCCTTTTGCCAAGAATCTCTGATATGATCTCGGTCTTTCGTGACCCGCGCGCCCCGATAAAGGGACGCACGCAGATGCGGAACGGTCAGGCCGGCATAGCTCAGTTGGTAGAGCAGCGCATTCGTAATGCGAAGGTCGTAGGTTCGACTCCTATTGCCGGCACCAGAATCCAGAAAGCAGCCCTACGGGCTGCTTTTTCATTTCTGTTTTCATTTCGCCTTCCCTCGCGTTCCGGCGCCACAAGTGTCCGCCACGGAGCCCGATACCCGGACCTCGGACCCCGCCCGCATCCCGGGGAACTCCGGTCGCGCGGGCCGCATCCAATCTGGTTGTAGGCCGGCGTTCGCCGGCGCTTCCCTGCGAGCACACCCATGCGCATCCTTCTCGTTGAAGACGACACCATGATCGGCGAAAGCGTGCTGGACTGCCTGCGCGCCGAACACTATGCCGTCGACTGGGTTCGAGACGGCGCTGCCGCCGAACTGGCGCTGCGCACCGATCCGTACGACCTGGTGCTGCTGGACCTGGGCCTGCCCAAACGCGACGGACTGGCGGTGCTGCGCGATCTGCGCGCCCGCAAGGACCGCACGCCGGTGCTCATCGCCACCGCCCGCGATGCGGTCGCCGACCGCGTGGCCGGACTGGACGCGGGCGCGGACGACTACATCGTCAAGCCCTACGACGTGGACGAACTGCTGGCGCGCATGCGCGCGCTGATCCGCCGCAGCGCGGGACGGGCCGAACCCGTGTTCGAGCACGGCGGCATCACCATCGACCCGCAGTCCCACAGCGCCATGGTGGACGGCGCGCCGGTCGCGCTCACCGCGCGCGAATGGGCCGTGCTCGAGCCCCTGATCGCGCGGCCCGGCATGATCTTCTCGCGCGCCCAGCTAGAAGAAAAGCTCTA
Organism: Achromobacter sp. DMS1; assembly: GCF_001270295.1. Taxonomy (NCBI): domain Bacteria; kingdom Pseudomonadati; phylum Pseudomonadota; class Betaproteobacteria; order Burkholderiales; family Alcaligenaceae; genus Achromobacter; species Achromobacter sp. DMS1. The sequence goes on from NZ_LHSJ01000187.1 coordinate 6,580, forward strand.
TAGCTGGAAGGACAGCATCAGCAGCAACGCGGTCGAGGTTTATATTCATGGACTGCGCAAGAAACTGGGACAGAATCTGATCCAGAACGTCCGCGGGGTCGGTTACGTCATACCCAAAAATGAGCATTCCGCTTAGCTATTCGCTGAGGGCCAGGCTGCTTTTCTTCCTGCTTGCCGCCATTGCGGTGGGCGCGCTGGTGCAGGGCGCCATCGCCTACCGCAGCACGCTCGCCCAGGCGGACGACATTTTCGATTCGCTGCTGCAGCGCACCGCGCTGTCGCTGGGCGCGGGCGACGGACTGCTGAGCACCGGCCCCTCGCGCGGCGACGGCGCGGTTTCCCCCGCGGCGGACGATCTCATCATCCAGATCTGGAGCCCGGACGGCGTGCGCGTCTTCAATTCGCGCTCCCGCCGCCCCCTGCCCGACCAGATCGTGCTGGGTTTCTCCGACGCCCGCATCGAAGGCAGCACCTATCGCGTCTATTCCCTCGCCACGCCGTTCCAGGTCATCCAGGTGGCGCAGGACATGGCGGTGCGCACCCGCATGGCGCGCGCGCTCGCGCTGCGCACCATTGCCCCCATCGCGGCGGCGGCGCCGCTGCTCATGTTCGTGATCTGGTGCGTGGTGAGCTGGTCGCTGCGGCCGGTCAAACGCGCCCGCGCGCAGGTAGCCGCCCGCCAGCCCGAGGATCTCTCGCCCGTGAACGAAGATGGCCTGCCCGACGAGATCCGGCCCCTGATCGCGGAGCTGAACCTGCTGCTGGCGCGCATACAGAGTGCGTTTGCCCTGCAGAAGCAGTTCGTGGGCGACGCGGCGCACGAGCTGCGCTCGCCGCTGGCGGCGCTGCGGCTGCAGCTGCAGGCCCTGCAGCGCGCCCCGGACGCGGAAGCCCGCAAGCCAGGCCGAACAGCGCCTGGCCGCGGGCATCGACCGCGCCACGCGCCTGGTGGAGCAACTGCTCTCCATGGCCCGCCACGAAAGCGGCGTGGCGCGGGAGCCGCTCGTGGCGGTGGACCTGTCCGAGGTGCTGCGCCAGACGCTCTCGGAAACCCTGCCCGCGGCCAACGCCAAATCGATCTCCCTGGAGCAGAGCGGCGCCGGCCACGCCTGGGTGCGCGGCGACCCGGAGGCGCTGCGCCTGCTGGCGCGCAACCTGCTGGACAACGCCGTCAAGTACACGCCGGACGGCGGACGGGTGCACCTGCGGCTCGAGCCCTCCGACCTGGGCTGCGCCATGCTGGTCGACGACAGCGGCCCGGGCATCGCGCCGGCCGAACGCGAGCGCGTCTTCGACCGCTTCTACCGCGCCGAGGGCAATACCCAGCACGGCAGCGGCCTGGGACTGGCGATCGCGCGCTCCATCGCCGAGCGACACGGCGCGCGCATCACGCTGCACGACGCGCCCTGGGGCGCCGGCCTGCGGGTGCGCGTGGATTTTCCGGCCCATCCCCGGGCGGACGTGGCGCGGGCCGCGCCGGCAGGCGCAAATTAAGATTCCCCTAAGTGTCAGGCTTCACCATAGCGCCATGTCCTTCAACATGAACGCAGAGGAGCCGACATGAAGACCTCGCAACTCACCCCCTCGCGCCTGGCCGTGGCGCTGCTCGCGGCCGGCGCCATCGGCGGCGCGGCGCCGCCGCCGCGCTGGGCGTGGCCG
>NZ_LHSJ01000188.1:0-8235 GCF_001270295.1 Achromobacter sp. DMS1
CTGACCCGCGCGGATCAGTTTTTCTCGCCGTAGGGCGCGGCCGCCACGCCCGGCTCGGGGTCGGGATGCCGCCCGGCGTGCTCGATGACGTAGGAAAAGATGCGGCCGTTCTCGTGAGCGAAATCGGCTGCGTCCGAACACACGGTTTCGATGCGGGCGGCGTCTTCCTCGAGCGCCGGGTCGCCCGAATGCAGCTTGTACAGCCACAGCACCACGCCCGCTTTCTGGTCGAGCACCGTGTCGCACAGGCAGTCGTAGAGCGCGTCGAGATTGCCGCCGAAATACTCGGGAAAATCGACCGCCTTGGCAATGGCGCGCAACACGGCCGAGCGGCTGCGCGCCGGGTCGCAGTTGGCCACGTACAGCGCCAGCCCAAGCTCTTTCGCGGCATCGACCACGGCCTGCTTGTCCAGCCCTTCATGGGCAAGCGCGCCGCCGCGCCGCAACTGGCGCTGCAGTGTGGATAGACCGTTGCGAGTCATGCCTGGGCCTCCTTGAAAAAGGCGATCACTTCTTCGTTACGCTGCATCGTATCGGCATAACCCAGTTCTATCAATCGCCTGGTGTAGCTCGCTTCAAACAGCAGATACGACATCAGCGAACCGCCTCCCGGACGGTCGGGATCGGCCGACACGCCGAGCACGCGGAACAGCGCGCGCGCCTGCGTGGGCAGGTCGTCCAGGTGCTCCAGCGCGAGCAGGTCCAGCGACTGGCTGGGCGTGATGCTGAGCACCCGGACCATGCGCAGGCCCGCGCCGGCCTGCGGGTCCACGTGGGCCATGAGATTGTTGAGCCGCTCCAGGCGCTCCACGTCGATCGACAGGCCGTCCAGGAAAATGCTGGACAGCGCATGGCCGCCCACCTGGGCCAGCGAAGGATACGGCGGAGAATCCTCGCGGTTTTCCGGATGCGTCTCGTCGCGAAAGCCCGTGCCGATCACCAGCACGCGGTGCGCGCCCAGGTGGATGGCCGGACTGATCGGCGCGAGCTGGCGCATGGAGCCGTCGCCGCACCATTCGCCCTTGCCGTGCACCTGGACCTGGCGCGCCGGAAACACGAACGGAATGGACGAAGACGCCATCAGGTGGTCGATGCCGATGGCCGCCGGAATGGCGAGCCGCAGATAGCGGTGCCAGGGCTCGATGGGCGTGTGCGCCTGGTAGAAGGTCAGGTGCTCGCCGCTGGTGTAGCCCGACGCCGTGATGGCCAGCGCGGACAGCGCGCCGCTTTCCAGATTGGCCTGCAGGCGGCTGAAGTCCATCACCCGCCCCAGCAGCGCCTCGAGCGGGGCACTGTCCAGCAGCGACTGCGGCCGCTTGCGGGTCAGCCCCGAGTACATCCAGCCCAGCGACAGCAGCCCCAGCCAGCGCACGCCGGTGCGGATCAGGCCGGGCGCGTCGGCGCGGTAGACCATGTCGGTGTTGAGCGAAGACCAGAGGCGGCGGATGCGCCGCACGCCCAGGTGCGGGCGGTCGGCGCGGCAGGCCAGCGCCGCCGCGTTGATGGCGCCGGCCGAGGTGCCGCAGATGATGTCGAAGGGATTGTGGAAACGGGAATGCCAGTCGGGGTCCAGCAGTTCCATGATGGCGCTGAGCACTCCGACCTGGTAGGCCGCGCGCGCGCCGCCGCCGGTCAGGACCAGACCGGTGGGCGTGCGCGCGCACGCCGGGCCCGCGGGCAGTACTTCAACGCGGGGTGTTGGCATCGACCACCGTCATGGCCGTCATGTTGATGATGCGCCGCACGGTGGAACTCGAAGTCAGGATGTGCACCGGCGCGTTGGCGCCCAGCAGGAACGGGCCCACCGCCACATTGCCCCCGGCCGCCGTCTTCAGCAGGTTGTACGCAATGTTGCCCGCATCCACGTTCGGGCACACCAGCAGGTTCGCCTCGCCCTTGAGCGTGGACGACGGCAGAATCCGCATGCGCAGCGCCTCGTCCAGCGCGCAATCGCCGTGCATCTCCCCGTCGATCTCCAGCTCCGGCGCCGCCTCGCGCACCAGCTCCAGCGCCCGCCGCATCTTCGCCCCCGAGGCCGAACTGCCCGAACCAAAGTTCGACCTCGACAGCAGCGCCACCTTCGGCGCCAGGTTCAGCCGCGACATCTCCTGCGCCGCCGCAACCGTGAACTCCGCAATCTGCTCGGCCGTCGGATCGTCGTTGACGTGCGTGTCCACCAGCACCACCGTGCGCTCGTTGAGCAGCAGCACGTTCATCGCCGCGTACACCTTGTGCCCCGGGCGCAGCCCGATCATCTCGTCCACGAACCTCAGGTGATCGTGGTACGCCCCCACCGTGCCGCACACCATCCCGTCCGCATCGCCCAGGTGCACCATCATCGCCCCAATCAGCGTCATGCGCCGGCGCATCTCCACCCGCGCCATCTCCTTGGTGATGCCGCGGCGGCACATCCGCTCCCAGTACGTCGTCCAGTACTGGTGAAACCGCTCGTCGTACTCCGGGTTCGTCACCTCCACGTCCTCGCCCAGCCTCAGCCTCAGCCCCAGCTTCTCGATGCGCGCCAGCAGCACCGACGGCCGCCCCACCAGGATCGGCCGCGCCAGCCCCTCGTCCACCACCACCTGCACTGCCCGCAGCACCCGCTCGTCCTCGCCCTCGGCGGCAAACACAATGCGCGACTTGCCCCCCTCGCGCACCAGCCGCTTGGCCGTCGAAAACAGCGGCTTCATGAACGCCCCCGAGTGATACACGAACTGCTGCAACTGCTCCTCGTACGCCTCCAGGTCCGACAGCGGCCGCGTGGCCACGCCCCCCTCCATCGCCGCCTTGGCCACCGCCGGCGCAATCCGCACGATCAGCCTCGGATCAAACGGCTTGGGAATCAGGTACTGCGGACCAAACGACAGGTCGAACGTCCCGTACGCCGCGGCCACCACCTCGTTCTGCTCCTCCTCGGCCAGCGCCGCAATCGCGTACACCGCCGCCTTCTCCATCTCGCGCGTGATCGTCGTGGCCCCCACGTCCAGCGCCCCGCGGAAAATGTACGGAAAGCACAGCACGTTGTTCACCTGGTTCGGATAGTCCGAACGCCCCGTGGCCATCACCACATCGTCGCGCACCCCGTGCGCCACCTCCGGCAGAATCTCCGGCGTCGGATTGGCCAGCGCCAGAATCAGCGGCCGCGCACCCATCGCCGCCACCATCTCCGGCTTGAGCACCCCGCCGGCCGACAGCCCCAGAAACACGTCCGCCCCCTCGATCACCTCGGCCAGCCGGCGCGCGTCCGTCTTCTGCGCAAACCGCGCCTTGTCCGGATCCATCAGCGTCGTGCGGCCCTCGTACACCACCCCCTCGATGTCCGTCACCCAGATGTTCTCCTGCGGCAGCCCCAGATCCACCATCAGGTCCAGGCACGCCAGCGCCGCCGCCCCCGCCCCGGAGGTCACCACCTTCACCTCGTCGATCTTCTTGCCCACCACCTTCAGACCATTGATGAACGCCGCCGACACACAGATCGCCGTGCCGTGCTGGTCATCGTGAAACACCGGAATCTTCATCCGCTCGCGCAGCTTGCGCTCCACCGTGAAACACTCCGGCGCCTTGATGTCCTCCAGGTTGATCCCCCCGAACGTCGCCTCCAGACCCGCTATGATCTCCACCAGCTTGTCCGGGTCCGTCTCGTTGATCTCGATGTCGTACACGTCCAGGCCCGCAAACTTCTTGAACAGCACCGCCTTGCCTTCCATCACCGGCTTGGACGCCAGCGCCCCGATGTTGCCCAACCCCAGCACCGCCGTCCCGTTGGTGATCACCCCCACCAGATTGCCGCGCGCCGTGTAGCGAAACACGTTCGACGGGTCCGACACGATCTCCTCGCACGCCGCCGCCACACCCGGCGAATACGCCAGCGCCAGGTCGCGCTGGTTGACCAGCGGCTTGGACGCCATGACGGACACCTTGCCGGGCACCGGGTACTGGTGATAGTCCAACGCGGCCTGGCGATCGGCGGTCTGGGAATTCATGGAAAAGCCTCCGGAGTTGTCGATGAGGCTAGATTCTAGGACCGGAAACATAATGTATTTATTCGTCTTTGCTATTCTTCCATAAGAAACACCTTATGGATCTGTCATGACCGCGTTCGACCCCGATGAAGCGCTGCACCGGCTCACCTCCCGTCTCAAGATGCGCCACCTGATGCTGCTGCTGAGCATCGAGCAGCAGGGCTCGCTGACGCGGGTGGCCGAAAAGATGGCGACCAGCCAGCCCGCCGTGACCAACGCGCTGGCCGAGCTGGAAAACACCTTCGGCGTGCCGCTCTTCGCGCGTTCGGTGCGCGGCATGCGGCCCACGGCCCTGGGCCAGGTGGTGCTCAACCGCGCCCGCGCCCTGGTGCACGACCTGGGCCAGCTCGTGCAGGAAATGGACGCGGTGGCCTCGGGCCACGCGGCGCACCTGCGCATCGGCGCGATTCCCTTCGTTTCGGGCCAGATGCTCTCCGAGGCCCTGGGCCGCACGCTGCCGCGGGGGCGGCGCATCACGGCGACCATCCACGAGGGCCTGGGCCCGGCCCTGCTCGCGCAACTGCGCGACCATACGCTGGACATCGTGGTGGGCTGGGCCGCGCCCTCGGCGGACCTGGAAAACGTGGCGGTGGAAGTACTGTACCGCCAGCAGCCGCGCCTGATCGCCAGCCGGCGCCTGGCGGCCCGGCTGGGGCGCGAACGGCCCGCATGGACCCGCCTGGCCGACCTGGACTGGATACTCGGCACGCCCGGCAGCCCCATCCGCGAACAGGTGAACGAGATCTTCCTGCGCGCCGGGCTGGCGCCGCCCGCGCCCGCCGTGCAGACCGACTCCTCCAAGCTCATCGGCGAACTCATCGTGGCCACCGACCGCGCCGTCTCCATCCTGCCCGCCGACATCGCCGAGGAGCTGGTGCGCATCTCGGGCGCCGCCATCGTGCCCTACACGCTGGACTGGACGCTGCCGCCCATTTCGCTCTTTACCCGCGCCGACGGCCTGCGGCGCGAGGCCGACGCGCTTTTCGCCGACGCCTTGCGCGAGATCTATACCCGCGGCCCGCGCGGCTGAGTGCGCGGCGGTTTCAGCGTCTAGAATAAAAGGGCCGCGCCCGCGCGGCTTCCCCTCCGGCGCCGCCGGCCACCAGGAGGCTCAGGACGATGACGCAGGTTCGGATGCAGCGCCCACAGGATTTCCCCCACTGGCACCGGCTTTCCGTCGACGAGGCGCTCGAGGCCCAGGTCAGCAGCCGGTCGGGACTGTCGCACGATCAGGTGCGGCGGCGCCAGGAAACCTACGGCCCCAACGCCCTGCCTCCGCCCGAACGCCGCAGCGCCGCGCTGCGTTTCCTGGACCATTTCAACGATGTCCTGATCTACATCCTGCTGGCGGCCGCCGCGCTGACCGCCTTCATGAAGCATTGGCTCGACTGCCTGGTGATCCTGGCCGTGGCGCTCACCAACGCGATCATCGGCCACGTGCAGGAAAGCAAGGCCGAGCGCGCCCTGGACGGCATACGCAACATGCTGTCCAACCACGCGCGCGTGGTGCGCGACGGCCAGAAGGCGGAGATCGACGCCGCCGAGCTCGTGCCGGGCGACATCATCATCCTGCGGCCCGGCGACAAGGTTCCGGCCGATGCCCGCCTGTTCGACACCCACGGGCTGCGGGTGGAGGAATCCATCCTGACGGGTGAATCGGCCGTGGTCGACAAGCACGAAGACCCGATTCCCGGCGAGCCGCCGCTGGGCGACCGGCGCAACCTGGCGTATTCCGGCACCCACGTCAGCGCCGGCAACGCGCGCGCCGTGGTGGTGGCCACGGGCCAGGATACCGAGATCGGCCACATCAACCGCATGATGAGCGACGTGCGCGCGCTGCAGACGCCGCTGCTGCGCCAGATGAAGCAACTGGGCAGGCGCATCTTCCAACTGGTGGTGGCGCTGGTGGCCGTGCTGTTCCTGGCGGGCCGCTTCGTGCTGGGGATGCCGTTGCCCGAGCTGCTGATGTCGCTCATCAGCATCGCGGTGTCGGCGGTGCCGGAAGGGCTGCCGGCCATCATCTCCATCATCCTCTCGCTCGGGGTGCAGCGCATGGCGCGCAACAACGCCATCATCCGCAAGCTGCCTACCGTGGAAACGCTGGGCGCCATGACCGTCGTGTGCTCCGACAAGACGGGCACGCTCACCATGAACGAAATGACGGCCACCCGCGTGCTGCTGGCCTCGGGCAGCTACGCGGTCACCGGCGACAGTTGCGGGCCCGAGGGCCGCATCCTGCGCGAGGCCGACGGCGCGCCGGCGGACGCGGCCCGCGACGAATGTCTGCGCCGCTTCCTGCGCGCCGCCGCCATCTGCAACGACAGCCAGCTCCGCCAGGACGAAGACGGCCGCTGGCGGATCGTGGGCGGCCCCACCGAAGGCGCGATGATGGTGCTGGCGGCCAAGGCGGGCCAAAGCCTGGAAAACGTCAAACGGCTGGGCAAGATTCCCTTCGACTCGGCCTACAAATACATGGCGCGCCGTGCCGAAGACCAGGGCGAGCCCCTGATCTTCGTCACGGGCGCGCCGGACGTGCTGTTCGATCTGTGCGACCGCGAACAGGGCGAGGCCGGCCCGCGGCCGCTGCGCCGCGATTACTGGGAACACGGACTGCGCGAATACGCCCACCAGGGCCTGCGCACCCTGGCCGCGGCATACCGCCAGGGCGAGCCCGGGGCGGACGAGCTCGACCACGGCGACATCCGGCACGGGCTGGTGCTGCTGGGCGTGGCGGGCATCATGGACCCGCCCCGGCCCGAGGCGGTGCAGGCCATCGCCCACTGCCGCCAGGCCGGCATCAAGGTCAAGATGATCACCGGCGATCACCCCGAAACCGCGCTCGCCATCGGCGCCATGCTGGGCATGGAGCACACAGGCGAAGCCGTCACGGGCGCCCAACTGCAGGGCGTGGACGACGCGGCCCTGGCGCGGCTGGCGCGCGACCACGACATCTTTGCCCGCACCAGCCCCGAGCACAAGCTGCGGCTCGTGCGCGCGCTGCAGAGCCAGGGCGAAGTGGCCGGCATGACGGGCGACGGCGTCAACGACGCGCCGGCGCTCAAACAGGCCGACGTGGGCATCGCCATGGGCATCAAAGGCACCGAGGTCACCAAGGAGGCCGCCGACATGGTGCTGGCCGACGACAACTTCGCCTCCATCGCCCACGCGGTGCGGGAAGGCCGCCGCGTCTACGACAACCTGCGCAAGACCATTCTCTTCATCCTGCCCACCAACCTGGGCCAGGCCCTCATCGTCATCGCCGCGCTGCTGGCGGGCGCGCTCGCGCCCCTCACGCCGCTGCAGATCCTGTGGATGAACATGGCGACGTCCACCACGCTGTCGTTCGGGCTGGCGTTCGAGCCCGGCGAGCCAGGCAGCATGCACCGGCCGCCGCGCGACCCGCACAAATCCATCCTGGACGGCTACGCGCTGTGGCGCATCGCCTTCGTGGGCCTGCTGTTCACCATTTCCGCGTTCCTCATCGAAAAAAGCCTGGCGGCCGCGGGCCGCGACCCGGACTTCATCCGCACCGTCACCCTGCAGACCCTGGTCACTTCGCAATGGACGTACCTGTTCAACTGCCGCATCCAGGAGCGCTTTTCGCTCACCCTGTCCATGTTCCGCAACAAGGCGCTATGGCTGGTGACGGTGGCGCTGGGCCTGCTGCAATGCGCCGTGATCTACCTGCCGTGGATGAACAAGATCTTCGGCACCGTGCCCCTGCCGCCCGCCTACTGGGCCCTCACCGTGGCCGTGGCGGCGGTCGTCTTCGTGCTGGTGGAGATCGAGAAATTCGTCGTGCGGCACTGGCATGCGCGGCGCCTTTCGAGGTTGGCCGCGACATGAGCCCGCCGGGCCGCTTTTTCCTTCCGCCCTGCGCGCTCGCCGGCGAGCAGGCCGCGTCCGGCTTCGCGTTCGAGCATCCCGCGCTGGACCTTCCCGGGCTGGCGGCGGACGTGCGGTCGCTCTATGCCCGGGCCACCGCACGGGCCGACGCGCTGGCCTGCGACGCCCTGCCGCCGACCTCGGGCGGATTCCTGCCCCGGCATGCCGGGGCGGCGCGCAGGCCCGCCGCCCCCCCTGAACCGAGGAGCGCCATGCTGTTGCGACACACCCCCGAAGTCTGGACGTCTTTTCCTTCCCTGGCCGCCGGCGCGCTGCAGGTGCGCGGCATCACGTCCGCGCCCGTCCGGGCCGCCGCATGCGAGGCGCA
>NZ_LHSJ01000189.1:0-8233 GCF_001270295.1 Achromobacter sp. DMS1
GGCGGCGACGGGGCGGGCGCGCAACGAGCTTGCGCGCGGCGCGGCCATCGGTGCCCGCTGGCTGGGGCAGATTTTGACGAAGCCTCGCCAAGTGGCAGGCCTTGCTCAATGGCCGGAATCTGTGCGACACTTCGTTCCCGAAGACCGCGAAAAACGGTTGCCTACGTGCCACGGCACTAGACAACCGAATACACGCCACCAAGCAGCTCTAGCGAGGTCGGCCAGCGTTTCCCCCGACATCTGTCGGCCTTTCTGCGAACTGTCGCATCTTGACGCGAACGCTCGCAGCTATTGGAACGCTGCCATGAACACACACCTCGACTCTTCATTCCTCTCCGCACATCCCCGCATCGCCATCGTCGGCGCCGGCCTTGGCGGCTTGACGCTTGCCCGTGTCCTGCACGTCAACGGCATTCCCGCGACCATCTACGAAGCCGAAACTTCGCCCGATGCGCGGGCGCAAGGCGGCCTGCTGGACATCCACGAATACAACGGCCAACTCGGGTTGAAGGCTGCGGGCCTTTACGATGCATTTCTTAGCCTTGCGCTACCGGGCCAGGATGCCAAGCGCGTGGTTGACCGACATGGCAACGTCCTGTTCGATAAGCCCGGCTCGGGCAGCACGGCCAGGCCCGAGGTCGATCGCGGTGCCTTGCGCGGGCTGCTGATCGAATCCCTGCCTGCCGGCGCCATCCAATGGGGGCGCAAGCTCGTGCGTGTGGACTGCCTCTCCAGCGGGTGCCATCAACTGGTGTTCGCGGACGGTTCCATGGCCACAACGGATCTGCTGGTCGGTGCCGACGGTGCCTGGTCGAAGGTCCGTCCGCTGCTGTCGACCACAAAACCGGGATACACCGGCACGACCTTCATCGAAACCAATCTTTTCGATGGCGACACGCGATACAAGGCCACCGCCGAGTTGATCGGCAGCGGCACCCTGATGGCAGTCGAGCCGGGCCAGGGCATCTTTGCCCATCGTTACCCGAGCGGCACACTACGGGCCTATGTCGCCTTGAGCAGGCCGCAGGCGTGGATCAACGCCAACGATTTCAGCCAGCCAGCCGCACTGCGTCGACTTGCCGCTGAATTCGAGGGATGGACGCCGCTGCTTCTGGCCTTGGTCACCGAAAGCGATACCCCACCCATCGTGCGGCCCATCCATGCCCTGCCGATCGACCACCAGTGGACGCGCGTTCCCGGCGTAACGCTCGTGGGGGATGCGGCCCATTTGATGTCGCCGTTCGCGGGGGAAGGCGCCAATCTCGCGATCCTGGATGGCGCCGAACTGGGCTTGGCGCTGCGCAATCATCCCGGCGACATTGAGGCGGCACTCGCGGCGTATGAGCGGGCGCTTTTCCCGCGCAGTGCGGCTGCTGCCGAAGAGACAGCGCAGAACCATCGGCACTTCTTTGGTAGCAACGCCCCCCGGAGTGTAGTCGAACTGTTCGCCGCACATTAGTCGCGGCGGCTTCGATCGCGCCCGCCGCAATGGCGGGGCTTGTGGAGCTACGCCCCAGCTTGCTGCGGCAGGTTGTGCCACAGCGTGCCGTCCTCGACGCTGGCGGTTCGCTGCCTGTACGTCACGAAGGACGGTTCACCGACACGCCGCCCGACCTCGCTTATGGAGCTTCCACGCCACGCCTCAAGCACGTCGCCACAAGCTGCGGCAAGGGGCGTTCTCGCATTGTCGTTGGTGGTTGGCCTTGCCCGCGTCAGGGCACGAGCCGATGAGGCCGTCGCGCGGGGATGCCGAGTCGGCCATGTCTCCTTTCGGGACAGGCGGCCTGTGCGTCCTTGGTTTGTTGTGAATCCTGACGAGGGCACGGCTACGCCTTGGGCTTCATGGCCGCAACCTTCCAGCGAAAACAATTTCCCCTGCGCTGCGCGCATTCCTCGCGGGACAAATTCTTTTCGCTTCCAGGTTCTCCACTGCGTTGCGACCGCAAGCGGTGCGACCCGCCCATCCCCCGCCGACCGGATCACAACAAGGACGCACTGGCGCGACCTTGTTCAACCCGAAAGGAGAAAACATCATGGCTAACATCGGCGCCTTCACCGCAGACAAAGACGGCTTCACCGGCACGCTTCGCACCCTGACGCTCAACGTCAAGGTCAAGCTGGTTCCCAACGACAAGGGCAGCAGCGAGAACGCCCCCGACTTCCGCCTGCAGGCCGCAGGCCACGACATCGGCGCGGCGTGGAAGAAGACCAGCGAGGCCGGGCGCGACTACCTGTCCGTGACCCTCGACGAGCCTTCGTTCCCGGCTCCGGTCTATGCCCGCCTGATCGAAGGCGAGGACGGCACGCACGACCTGATCTGGTCGCGCAGCAAGCCCCATGCGGCGTGACCGCCGCAGCGCCCCCGCCCATCGCGGCGGGGCGCTGTGCTGCTGATCGCAGCACATCACCGCATCACGCGCGCGGCTTCGCCGCGTCGCGCTCGCTCAACACCGCCGCCAGCTCCTGGCGCACCTGCGCCAGCAGCTCGTCGGCCTTGCGCGGGCTGTCGCCCGCATAGGCCAGCGTCAGCAGCGTGAGCGGGTGGATCTCCATCACCTCGCACAGTTCGGCCAGCTTGTGCAGGGTCGGGCTTTTCAGGTCGCGTTCGAGGGTACTCATATAGGTGCGGCTGGACACGTCAGAGAAGGCTTCCTGGCTCAAGCCACGCGCCTTTCTGACCGTCTTCAACGCCTTCGCCAATGAGTTCCCAGCCGCCACCTATGGTTTCCCTCGAAAAACCAAGATGACAACCCGTTGCGCCCTATAGGGCTACAATCTATAGTGTTCATTTGATCCTGTTCTACGCTTTCGTGCTTTTACGGAAATCCGCATCTGCGGGTTCCAGAAAAGTCACGGAACCGCATCCGTGCTTGCGCACGAAAGCGCAAACCCGGCTTGGCGGTTCTGCGCTTCGACCTGAAACCGTGTCTGTGCATCATTGGATTCATGGGATTGCAGACCATGCCTCAACCACTCATCACCGAGGACGACCGCGTGCGCCTGCTGGCCCACGGCCAAGCTCGTGCCGCTGGCGAAGCCATCGACCCGCTGCCGGTGGTGCGCCTGTTCACCCCCGACGCGCATATGACCTGGCTGCTGGTGTCGCTCGACCCCGCCGATGGCGATACGGCCTATGGCCTGATCGACCTCGGCATCGGCATGCCCTCGCTTGGAACGGTCAAGCTGTCCGACCTGGCCGGCATCGTCGGGCCACGCAAGCTGCCGGTGCGGCGGGATCGGTATTTCCAGGCGGTGCGCCCATTGTCGGAGTACGTCCGACTGGCGCAGGAGAACGACGCGATCACGGACTGATGAACGCCAGCGCGGCCCGGCCAGCCGTGGCGCACTGTGACTATTTCAGTCTTGGTCAAGACCGGGCAGGTCTGAATCGGCATTGATGCACCGAAGCGATGCCAGTCTGATGCAAACAGTCATGATCTTTGGCGCGGGCTGCGGCACGGTATCCGGTGCCGCGCACCATTTCCGGGTGGCGCAGCCGTCGCATTCAGACGATTTCCCCAACACGCCGGAGCCAAACGGTCTTGACACCGACAGTTACAGCTTAACCGCTTTTGATGATGACCTGATGGCATTTCGATAGCTCCCGCCTCGCGGAAATCGTGGCGACGCATCCCAAGCACAGGGAGCTTTCGCCATGACTGATCGCAGCGCCGACCACTGGTATCCGACAGCCGCCTATCTCTACGTCCTGCATCTGGATGGCCCCGCGCTGGCCTGGGAATACCTGCGCAGGAATCCCGACTACCGCCGCGACTGGCTGCGCCGTCGCCGCCGACCGGATGCGGCGCAGGCTTGGAGCCTGCGCCTGCTGGAAGACCCGGCCCTGGATGCGCGTGACGCGCATCCGGCCTGGTTCCCTGACCACGATGCCGTGGTGCAGCTCTACCCCGACGCAGACCCGCCGCCCGATGCTTGCACCTTCGAGTTCTGGCGCGTTCCCGGCTGCAAGCAACTGATCCACGACGGCAAGCGCCTGGTGCTGGTGTCGCATTGGCCCGGCTGCTGCCTGCGGCTCGCGCTCGCGCCGGGCATGGAAGACGGCGTGGCCTATCTCTACGCCACTCGTGCCTGCGCCACGCCCTGCGCGCGCTATCGCACGCTCGCGGCTGAACTCGACGCCCTGGCCGCCGCCACGGTTGCCGCGCCTGCGGCGGCGGCCCGTTCCCGGCCCACGCCTGCCGCACTGCTGGAGCTGAACACCTTGCAGGCGCTCGATGCGGCCCTGGCGGGCGCGTCCTTGCGCGAAGTTGCCGAAGGGCTGTTCGGCGCGGATGCCGTCGCGGCCGACTGGCACAAGGACGGTGCCTTGCGCGCTCGCGTGCGCCGGCTGGTGCGCCGTGGCGATGCGCTGATGCGCGGCGGCTATCGCCGCTTGGCACAGCTTCCGCCGCCTTCGCCGCAGTAGGGGGACGTTTTGCAGCCCCTGCAATTCGTCCCTTAGCAAGAAGCCTCGCTTTCTCGAAAGTGCCTCCATCCGGCCGCGTGGTGTGGCCGGGCTTGATGGAGGTTCATCCCGTGCGACCCGCTCCCTTACGGCCTGCCGCCGCTGTCTCGACCGCTGCCGCGCAGCCGCAGCGTTATCTCACCAACGACGAAGCCGCCGACTATCTGCGCCTGTCGCCGCGCACGCTGGAAAAGCAGCGCGTGATCGGCGGCGGCCCGCGCTTTCGCAAGTTCGGCCGGCGCGTCATGTACGCCGTGGCCGACCTCGATGCCTGGGCGGCTGATCGCAGCTTCGAGACGACTTCCGATCCCGAGTACGCCGAGCACCACTCGGCGGACAGCCGTGCGCGCTGATCGCTGGCGCGCGCCAGGCCACAGCCATGTCCATCTCCGCGCTGCCATTCCGGCAGCGGCCCCCGCAAGAACGCGAACAGCTCGACCTGTTCCGCGCCTTGCCGGGCGACATGGCTCCGCGCGACAGCCAGGACTTGATGGCCTATCCGTTCTTCTCGCTCGCCAAGTCCAAGCGGATCAAGCCCATCGACTTCCGCGCGGGCAACGTCACGATCCGCGTGGAAGGCACGGCCGAGCACGGCATCGCCACGATTTGGGACGCCGATGTGCTGATCTGGGCGGCCTCGCAGATCGTGGAGGCAAAGGATGCGGGCCTGCGGCCTTCGCGGCTGATCCGCGCGACACCCTACGAGATCCTGCGCTTCATCGGGCGCGGCAAGTCGCTGCGCGACTACCAGCGCCTCAAAGCGGCCTTGGATCGCCTGCAATCGACCACGGTGGCCACGTCCATCCGAGAGACAACCGGGCGACGCCTGCACCGCTTCTCGTGGATCAACGAATGGAAGGAACTGGCCGATGCCAGCGGCACGCCGCTGGGCATCGAGCTGATCTTGCCGGACTGGTTCTATACGGGCGTTCTGGATGCGGCTCTGGTGCTGACCATCGACCCGGCGTATTTCCGGCTGACCGGCGGCATCGAGCGGTGGCTGTACCGCCTGGTGCGCAAGCACGGTGGCAAGCAGGCATACGGCTGGCAATTCGACTTCCGCTACTTGCACCAGAAATCCGGCAGCACCGCCAAGCCCTACGACTTCGCCTGCGACTTGCGCGCGCTTGTCGCGCGGCAGTCGCTGCCCGGCTACGTCCTGGGCATCGAGCGGATGCCGGACAACGGCATAGAACTGCTGACCTTCCGGCCCGTGCCTCATACGGCACGGGGATAACTCGGGGAAAGCCTGTGAATGGTGTCGTGCTATCAGGCGTGCGGGGTATCGTGCTATCAGGCGTGGGACTATCGTGCTATCAGGCGTGCCAATCGGCCGCAAACCCGCGCCAGAACTTGGTTTCCGCGCCCTCTAACTTCCCTAACTTAAATTCTCTAACTTGTAGTAGAAGTGCCGCGCCACGGTGGACAACCGCCACGCGGCCACAAACGCAGCAGCAACAGCCGGGCTTTCCAACACGGAGGGCCAGGCCATGATCGTCGCGCTGCTCAACCAGAAAGGCGGCGTGGGCAAGACCACGCTCGCCACCCACATCGCCGGCGAGCTGGCGATGCGCGGCCAGCATGTCGTGCTGCTGGATGCTGACCCGCAGGGGTCATCGCTGGACTGGACACAACGCCGAAGCCAGCAAGGCTTGCCACGGCTTTTCAGCGCCGTGGGCCTCGCACGCGAAACGCTGCATCAGGAAGCCCCGGAGCTGGCACGCCGCGCCGATCACGTTGTCATCGACGGCCCACCGCGCATCGCCGCCTTGGCGCGCTCCGCGCTGCTGGCGGTCGAGCGCGTGCTGATCCCGGTGCAGCCCAGCCCCTACGATTTGTGGGCCAGCGCCGAGATGGTGGCGCTGATCCGCGAGGCGCAGGTGTTCCGGCCTGCGCTGCGCGCGGCCTTCGTCATCAACCGGCGCGTCAGTGCCACCGTGATCGGGCGCGAAGCGCGCCAGGCGCTCGCTGACCAGCCGCTTCCTGCGCTGCGCGCGGAAGTGCATCAGCGCATCGTGTTCGCCGACAGCGTGGCCGCTGGCCGGCTTGCACGCGAGACGGCGCCGTACAGCGCCGCCGCACGGGAAATCACCGCCCTTGTGGATGAACTGCTGCGGTGGACGACATGACAGCGAAGCCACCGCCGAACAGCAAACGTGCGGCAAAGCGCGTCGGCATCGGCGCGCGTCCGCCCGCGAATCCGCACGCCGAGGCGTGGATTCGCCAAGGCGACGCCGATGCGCTGGGCAAGGGCGACCTCTACACGGCCCGCCTCACCCTCGACATCACGCCCGCCATGCGGGCGCGCATCAAGGTATCGGCCTTCACGCAAGGCGTGACCGTGGCCGACCTGCTGCGCGGCCTGCTGGAGCGGGAGTTTCCCGAGCAACGCAGGGAGAACACACCATGACCGCATCCACTGCACCAGCCGTCGCGCCTGCCGCTGTCGCGGCCACGGCTGCGCCACAGCCACCATTCATCGCGCCTTCCAGCCAGCCGGCCAGCGCGCCGCTGACGCGCGTGGCGCTGGCCTACATCGAGACCCGTTTCAAGCTCTACCTGCGCTTCGGCGAACCCGCGCGCACGCACCAGCTCGACCGCTGGCGGCGTAGCGCGGTGTTCCTGCCGGGCGCGGTGTTCTGCCGCGTGCGCTGGCAGGCCAACGACTACGGCACCGTGCGTTGGCAGCTCATGGTGATGCAAGCCTGCACACCGCTGGACGCGGCGCAGCGCATCCCCGGCGTGCAGCCGGGCGCGCGCCTGCTGCTGCATGCCGAGGGCGACGGGCAAGTGCGCGTCGTGCTGGAACGCATCGACGCCATCGAGGCGCTGGGAATCGCGCCCATCGCCGTCTCGCCCGCGTACTGGCGCACACTCGCCAACCGGCTCGCCGCGCGCCTGCCGCTGCCCGAATACACCGCCGAGCGGCACGCAGCCTGGCTGACCGGGAGGGCGCTGCCATGACCGCCGTTTCCGCCACTGGCACCGCACCGCGTCCTCGTTCGCACGCCCGCTCACGCTTGCGCGCTCGCATCGTGCTCGCGGGCCTCGCCGCCTGCGGCCTCGCTGCGCTGGCCTGGGCATCCTTCGTGCATCCGCTGCCGCGTCTGACCTACAACCCGTCCGACAGCGTGGCGGTCGGCTGGTATCGCATCGAGCCGTTCGACCCGCGCACCGCCTCGCTGCCACGTCCGTTGTCCGTGGACAGCATCGTGCTGGTGCCGCTGCCCGACAGGGCCGCAATGCTGGCTGCGCAGCGCGGCTACCTGCCGACCCGCGTTCCGCTGCTCAAACGTGTGGGTGCGGTCGCGCCGCAACACGTCTGCATCGTCTCCGGTCAGGTACGCATTGACGGCGTACCTTCGGCCGCCGTGCTGCCTGCCGACCGGCTGGGCCGGCCGCTGCCATCCTTGCAGCTTTGCCGCCGCCTCGAACCGGGCGAACTGTTCCTGTTGAGCGTGACCAATCCGACATCGTTCGACAGCCGCTACTTCGGCCCGATCAGCGCATCCACCGTGATCGGCATCGCGCATCCGGTGTGGCTGGAGTCCCGCCCATGATGGCCGTCGACTCGCTGCACGTTGCCGTGCATCTCATCGTGCCATCGGACGTGTCGATCCCGTGGCTTTCCGTATGTCGTCGCGCGTGCAGTGCGAGCGCATCCGCGCCGCACTTTGCGCTGCCTTCCCATGTGCAGGTGTCTTGCCTCGAACGCACCCGGCCTGCGGCCATCGCCGCGTTCGCCGGCGCGCTGTCGGCTCGCGCAGC
>NZ_LHSJ01000019.1:0-62038 GCF_001270295.1 Achromobacter sp. DMS1
GGCCGTACAGTCCGGCGTTGGGGTCGGGCGCCTGGGCGGCGGGTCGGCAGCTTGCCGCCCGAATCCTGGCGGCTGGCGCGGTCCACGAAGGGAACGGGGGCCTTGGTGACATAGAACGCCACCACCGCGGCCACGATGAGCCCGAGCAGCAGGCCGGCGAGCGCTCCGTACAGGGTGCTGCCGCTCTCGCCGGAGCGTCGGCCGCCGGAGCGCCGGGAGGTTTTTTGCTTGGTTGCCATGTCCCGATGTTACATCCGCTCGGGCGCGGACACGCCCAGCAGCTGCAGCCCGTTGGCCAGGACCTGGCGCGTGGTGGCGGCCAGGCGCAGGCGCGCCAGTTTCAGCGCCGGATCGTCGACCAGCACGCGCTCGGCGTTGTACCAGGCATGGAAATCCGAGGCGCAGTCGCGCAGCCAGAAGGCGACGTGGTGCGGCGAGAGCTCCTGGGCGGCCAGGGCCACCATGCCGGGGAATTCCGCCAGGCGCTGCATGAGGGCGAATTCGGTGGGCGCGGTCAGCAGGGAGGGGTCGGCGGCGGCGATGCCGGCCGCCGGCACGCCGGCATTGTTCACCACCGAGCAGATGCGGGCGTGGGCGTACTGGATGTAGTAGACGGGGTTTTCGTCGCTCTTGGACAGGGCCAGGTCCACGTCGAACACGAATTCGGTGTCGGCGCGGCGCTGGATCAGGAAGTAGCGCACCGCGTCGCGGCCCACCCAGTCGATCAGGTCGCGCATGGTGACGTAGCTGCCGGCGCGCTTGGAGATCTTCACCTCTTCGCCGCCGCGCATCACCTTGACCATTTTGTGCAGCACGTAGGCCGGGTAGTCCTTGGGTATGCCTTCGTTCAGGGCCTGCAGGCCGCGCGCACGCGCGCCACGGTGCCGTGGTGGTCGCTGCCCTGGATGTTCACGGCCTTGTGGAAGCCGCGTTCCCATTTGGCCTTGTGGTAGGCCACGTCCGGCACGAAATAGGTGTAGCCGCCCTCGCTTTTGCGCATGACGCGGTCTTTGTCGTCGCCCGTGCCCAGCTCGGTGGTGCGCAGCCAGAGCGCGCCGCCCTCTTCATAGGTGTGGCCGCCGGCGATCAGGGCCTGCACCGTGGCTTCCACCCGGCCCGAGGTGTAGAGCGAGCTTTCCAGATAGTAATTGTCGAAAGCCAGCCCGAACGCCTGGAGGTCGAGATCCTGCTCGCGGCGCAGGTAGGCCACCGCGAAGCGGCGGATGTCGTCCAGGTTGTCGATGTCGCCGGAGGCCGTCACGGGCTCGCCGTCGCTGGCCTGGATGGTCTTGCCGGCCTGGAAGTCGCGTGCGATGTCGACGATGTAGTCGCCCTTGTAGCCGTCGGCCGGCCATTCGGGGGAATCGGTGGACAGGCCTCGGGCGCGCGCCTGCACGCTGATGGCCAGGTTGTTGATCTGGTTGCCGGCGTCGTTGTAGTAGAACTCGCGCGTCACGTCCCAGCCGCTGGCGTCGTACAGGCGGCAGATCGCGTCGCCCAGGGCGGCCTGGCGGGCATGGCCCACGTGCAGCGGGCCGGTGGGGTTGGCCGACACGAATTCCACCAGGATCTTCTCGCCGTTGCGGGGCGCGCGGCCGAAAGCCTCGCCCTGTCCGGCGACGGCGGCGATCACGGCCTGGCGGGCGGCCGCGGTCAGGCGCAGGTTGATGAATCCGGGGCCGGCGACCTCGGCGCTTTCGACCAGCGCGCGCGCCAGGGCGCGTACGGCCATCAGGGCGTCCACGATGGACTGGGCCAGCTCGCGCGGGTTGCGGCGGGCAGGCTTGGCGAGCTGCATGGCCACGTTGGTGGCGGCGTCGCCGTGGGCGGCGACCTTGGGGCGCTCGAGCTGCACCTCGCCCGGGCGTCGGGGACGGCCTGGGCCACGGCGGACTGGATCAGGGAAATAAGTTGTTTCTGTTGCTCGGGGAGCATGGGCGTCTGGAGAAGTTCTGAAGAAGCGGCGGGGCTGCGGAGCGCGGGACAGGGCGCCGGGGCGCGGGCGGGCCGCCCGCCGCGTGAGCGCCCGCCGCAGGGCCGTCCGCCGCGGGAATCTCCCGAATCATAGCTTGAATCGGCCGGGAACCCCCCCGTAACGGGTCCGGTTGGCATCCCCTGGGCGTTGCGGTAGTGTATTGAAATACTCATCCTTTGCAGCAGGAGACGCGAATATGCTGATTACCTTTCACTCCAAGGTCGTGGCGGAAGTCCTCATGATCACCGACCATGCCGTCGCCCTGTTGCAGGCGGCAGGCAAGTCCTTCGGAGACAAGATCCCCGAGCGCGGTGTCTTCACCGTGGAGCAACTGGGGCCGGCCATTCGCGGAATAGAGCGCGCGATCGAGGCCTACCAGCATGCCCACGAGGATGAGCACGAGGAAGACGACGACAAGGCGCCGGTTCCGCCCATGGCGCGCGTCGTGGGCCTGAAAGAGCGCGCTTTTCCGTTGCTCGACATGATGCGCCAGTCGCAGGAGGCGGGCGTGGAGGTCACCTGGGAGGTTTCGCGGGGCTGGTAGCGCAATGTCGCCGGACGGACATTCCGTTCGGCCGTTTTTGCCTACGCTTTCCGCCTCGACGCGCTTCCAAGGAGCCCAACGCATGCGCAGCGACATCACCATTGTTTTCGACGCCCGGCGATCGGTAGATCTGGTCGCTTACGTGGAACCCTCCCCCCAGCGCCAGAGCGACGCGCGCGACTGGTTCGACAGCGCCTGGGAAACCCTGGGCTGCGAGCCGCTGCGTCCCAGCGGCAAGGTGCTGCTGCTCGACAAGGTGCTGGGCGTGGCCGACGCGCTGGGCTATGACACGCTTTTGTCGGACGAAAAAGAAAGCCGGGAATTCGCCGAGCACCTGGCCCTGGCGCTGGAGCGCCCGCGCATCACGGTGGACCTGCCCGGCCTGACGGTAGGCTACTGACGGCCGGCCGCGGGCAGGGAGACGGCGGCGCAGGAGCCGGGCAGGCCGGTCCCGCGCCGCGCATGCCGGCGCGAGGCGGCTCCGTCAGCGGATGCCCGCGCGCATGAACGACTGCACGAACTGGCGCTGGAACAGCAGGAACGCGATCAGCAGCGGCGCGGCCGACATCAGCGTCGCCGCCGTGATGACCGACCAGTCTATGCCCTGGTCGGTCGAGGAGAACACCTGCAGGCCGACGGTCAGCGGGCGCGATTCCACCGAGTTGGTGATGATGAGCGGCCACAGGAAGTTGTTCCAGTGGTGACTCACCGACACCAGCCCATACGCCACGTAAATGGGCTTGGCCAGCGGCACGTACACCTTCATCAGCACCTGCAGCGCATTGGCGCCTTCCATGCGGGCGGCCTCCTCGAGCTCGCGCGGCACGGTCTTGAAGGTCTGGCGCAGCAGGAAGATGCCGAAGGCCGACGCGAAATACGGCAGCCCGATGGCGAACACCGTGTCGCGTATGCCCAGTTGGCTCATGGAGCGGTAGTTTTCCACCAGCAGCACGTCGGGCATGATCATCAGCTGCAGCAGCACCAGCATGAAGACGAAATCGCGGCCGCGGAACTCGAAGCGCGCGAAGGCGTAGCCCGCCAGCGTGGAAAGCACCAGCTGCGCCGCCAGCACCATCGTCACCAGGAAGAAGGTGTTGAGGAAATAGCGCGGGAACGGCGCCGCGTGCCAGGCCTGCCGGAAGTTGTCCAGCGTGAGCGGGGCGAACGGTTCGAAGCGCGTGGCGTACGCGGGCGGGTGGAAGGCTGCCCAGACCGCATAGGCCAGCGGCAGTATCCACAGCAGGCCCAGCGCCCAGGCGCCCAGGGTATCGAGCTTGTCTCTCATTGGTAGTGCGTCCTGCGGTCCAGCCAGCGGAACTTGACGAGCGCCGTCAGCGCCAGCACCACCAGCAGCACCACGGTCAGCGTGGCCGCATAGGCGGTGTCCCAGAAACTGAAGCCGACCTGGTAGATGTAATACAGCAACAGCGTGCTGGCGTTGTCGGGCCCGCCGCGCGTCATGACCACCACGTGGTCCACCAGCCGGAAGGCGTTGATGAGCGCGTTGATGAGCACGAACAGCGTAGTCGGCATGAGCAGCGGCCACAGCACCCGCCGGAAGTACTGCCAGCGCGAGGCGCCTTCCAGCATGGCCGCTTCGCGCAGCGACGGCGACACCGTCTGCAGCGCGGCCAGGTAGAAGATCATGAAGAAGCCCGATTCCTTCCAGATGGTCACCACCATGAGCGCCGGCAGCGCCGTGTCGCGGCTGCCCAGCCAGTTCTGGCCGTGCATGCCGAACATCTGCATCACCTGCGCGATCAGGCCGTACTGCGGCGTGTAGAAGAACAGCCAGATGTTGGCCACCGCCACCATGGGCAGCACGGTGGGCGTGAAGTAGGCCATGCGCAGGAAACCGCGCCCGCGCAGGTTGCGGTTGACCCAGAGCGCCATGATGAGGGCAATGCCGATCGAGGTCGGGATGGTGCCCAGGGCGAACCAGAGGTTGTTCCACAGCGACTGCCAGAACACGGGGTCGTCGCGCATGACCGCGTAGTTCTCCAGCCCGACGAAGCGCGCGGGGCGCGCGCCCTTGGGCGTGGAGAAAAAGCTGTGCCACAGCGTCGCCAGCGCCGGATAGTGCGTGAACGCGGCGAGCAGCACGATGGCCGGCAGCAGGAGCAGCCAGCCATAAAGCGCATTCAAAGAGCGGCTCATCGTGCTTGGGGTCTACTTGTAGGAACGCAGGATGCGGTCGGACTCGCGCTGCGCGTCGGTCAGCGCCTGCTTGGGCGTCTTGGAGCCGGTCAGCGCGGCCTGCAGGGCGTCGTTCAGCACTTTGGTCACGCGCTGGTTCTCATGCGTGGAGAACTCGGCCACGCTGACGTCGAGCTGGTCGCGCGCCACCGTGGCGGCCGGCACTTCCTGTGCGTATTTCTTCATCTTGTCGGTTTCCCAGGCGGCCGGCGTCACGGCCACGTAGCCGGTGGCGATGCTCCAGTCGGCCGCGCATTGCGGGCTGGTGGCCCATTTGGCGAACTTCAGCGCGGCCTGCTGCTGCTCGGCCGTGCCGCTCTTGAAGATATAGAAATTGCCGCCGCCGGTGGGGCTGCCGCCGCGCTTCTTCTTGGGCATCATCGCCACGCCGAACGGAAAATCGGCGTTCTTGCGCACGTTGGTCAGGTTGCCCGTGGTGGTCCACATGATGGCGGTTTTCTTCTCGAGGAAGTCCTTGGGCGTGGTGCCCCAGTCGATCGTGCCCGGGGGCATGATCTTGTGCTTGGCCGAGAGGTCGTGCCAGAACTCGGCGGCTTCGATGACTTCGGGCTTGTCCAGGAAGGTCTTGTTGCCTTCCTCGTTCATCAGGATCGCGCCGTTGGGCGTCGTGAGCGCCTGGAACAGCCAGTACGCGAACGCGCCGCCCGACGGGATCTCGATGCCCCACTGCGTGGTGTTGCCCGAGGCGTCGCGCTTGGTGAGCTTCTTGCCGTACTCCACCAGTTCGTCCCAGGTCGCGGGGGCGCGCTCGGGGTCCAGTCCGGCGGCCTTGAACAGGTCCTTGTTGTAGTACATGACGATGGTCGAGCGCTGGAACGGCACGCCCCAGGTGTGCCCGCCCGTGCGGCTGTTCTGCATGAAGGCGTCGTAGAAGCCGCCCAGCCATTTCTTGTCTTCCTCGCTCTTGGCCAGGCTGTCGATGGGAACGATGGCGTCCTCGTCGATCAGCGTGAACATGTCGGTCGACAACAGCACCGCGAGCTGCGGCGGCGTGCCGCCCTTGAGCGCCGTCAGCGCCTTGGCGATCGAGTCCTGGTACGAGCCGGCATAGATGGGCTTGATCTTGATCCCGGGGTTTTCTTTCTCGAAATCCGCCACCATGTCGTCGACGATCTTGGTGATCGGGCCGCCCACGGCAACGGGGTAGTAGAACTCCACCTCGACCGGCTTGTTCTGCGCCTGGACGGGCAGCGACAGGCAGGCGGCGGCCAGGCTGGCGGCCAGGGTCTTCAGTACGGTGCGTCGCATGTCGTGTTTCCTTTCCTGTGGATGAGGCGTCTTCAGCGCCCGTTGGTGTCGATGACCGCCGAATCGGCGGCAAAGAAATGCTGCTGCCCGGCCGGCCATGCCAGCCGCAGGTTCTCGCCCGGCTGGGCGCGCAGGTGGCCGCCCACGCGCACGGCCACGCCGGCCGAATCGCCCACGCGGCACACCACGATGGAATCCGCGCCGAAATACTCCACGCTCTCCACCGTGGCGGCGATGCCGGAACCGTCGATGCGGATGTGCTCCGGCCGCACGCCCAGCTTGGACGCCTGCGCCGGCGCGCCGTCGATCACGGCGCCGGGCGCCCCGGCCACCGCCATCGCGCCGTCCTTGGGCGCGAGGCTGATGAGGTTCATGGGCGGCGTGCCGATGAAGCGCGCCGCGAATTCGCTGGCCGGACGCGCATACAGGCCGTCGGGCGTGTCGAGCTGTTCGATGCGCCCGCCGCGCAGGAGCACGACCTGGTCGGCCATGCTCATGGCCTCGGTCTGGTCGTGCGTGACATACACCATGGTGATGCCCAGGCTCTGCTGCAGGGCGCGGATCTCGCGCCGCATCTCGTGGCGAAGCTGGGCGTCCAGGTTGGAGAGCGGCTCGTCCATCAGGCATACCGGCGCCTCGGAAATCACGGCCCGGCCCAGCGCCACGCGCTGCTGCTGGCCGCCCGAAAGCTGGCGCGGGCTTGCGGTCCAGCAGGTGCGTCAGGCCCAGCAGCGTCGCCACGCGCTGCAGGCGGCGGTCGTAGTCGCGCGCGGCTCCTTGCGCACTTTCAGGCCGAACAGGATGTTCTCGCGCACCGACAGGTGCGGGAACAGCGCGTACGACTGGAACACCATGGAAATGCGCCGCTGCGCCGGAGGCAGGTTGGTCACGTCGCGGTCGCCGATGCGTATCGTGCCCGAAGTGGGCGTGTCGAGCCCGGCGATCATGCGCAGCGTGGTGGATTTTCCGCAGCCGGAAGGGCCGAGAAGCACCGTGAAGCTGCCGGCGGGCACCGTGAAACTCACATCCTGAATGGCGGCGGCGCCGGCGTATTGCTTGGTGAGCTTGTCCAGAACAATGGATGACATGCTGTCTCGTAGATCTCGTTATCAGATCCGTGGCCTGCGTGCGATGAAAACCTTTTCATTGTGCAGCGCAAACATGACGGATATGTGGCAAAGGGCCAATAGCGCGTAGTCTAAAGCCCCGCGTCATTCGAAAGGATACGGGCCGGGGTAATCCCCAATGACCGCATGGTGGGTGACGAGGCGGCCGTCGCTCCACCAGTGCAGCTGATAGCCGGGCGGCTCCATGATGTAGCGCAGCGCGGGGCGCGGACCCAGTTCCAGCGCGAGCTGGTGCGCCGTGCCCGGGCACGTGGACGCGATGGTGCCGCCGAAGCGCTGGAAGATCGTGCGGTGCAGATGGCCGCACAGCACGCGTTCCACGTTGGGGTAGCGCGATACGATGGCCTCCAGCTCCCGCGCGCCTTCGAGCAGGCCGATGTCGTCCATGTGCTCGATACCCGTCTGGAAGGGCGGATGGTGCATCAGCACCAGCGTGGGCCGGCCGGGCTGTTCGGCCAGGCGGTCGTCCAGCCATTGCAGCCGCTCGCGGCAGAGCTCGCCGTGGCTCTTGCCGGGCACCACGGTGTCCAGCGCCAGCATGCGCAGCGGGTAACGGTCCACGGCGTACTGCACGAAGGCGCCCGTGCCCTGCAGGTAGCCATGATCGGGAAACGCGGCGCGCAGTTCCTCCCGGTCGTCATGGTTGCCAGGCAGCAGGAAATAGGGAATCTCCAGCGCTTGCAGCGCCTGGCGCAGCGCGGCGTATTGTTCGGGCCGCCGAGGTCGGCCAGGTCGCCCGTAATGAGCGCGCAGTCGGGGCGCGGCGCGAGCGCATTGAGGGTGCGCACCGCCTGGTCGAGGAAGGCGGCCGGGTCGATGACGCCGTAGGCCTTGTCTCCGGGCGAGCGCATGTGCAGGTCGGTGATTTGTGCGATGAGCATGGCGCTTCTGTGGATAACTGCTGTGTATCGTGTTGGAGGGTTATTTGCGCGCGGGAGCGGCGGTGCCGCCCACGACGATGCAGTGGGGCAGCCGGCTGGACTGCGGTTTCTGGCCCTGGATCTGCGCCAGCAGGTTGGCGCAGGCGGCCTCGCCGATGCCGTCGCTGGGCTGGGCCACCGTGGTCAGCGGCGGCGTGAGCAGCGCGCCGAACCGCATGCCGTCGAAGCCGCAGACCGAGATGTCCGCGGGCACCGACAGGCCCAGGGCCACCAGGTCGGCAATTACGGCGGTGGCCAGCAGGTCGTTGGAGCAGAACAGGGCCGTGGGCGCGCGCTTGCCCCACAGGGCCCGCTTGAGCGCCTCGGCGTCGCTGCCCGTGTGGGACTTCATGGCGATATGCTCCACGGTTTCCAGCCCCAGCCGCTTGGCGCAGGCGCGCGCGCCCATGAGGCGGCGCCGCGCGCGGTCGGAAGCGGTGAGCGGACCCGTGACCAGTGCGATGCGCCGGTGCCCCAGCGCGGCCAGGTGGGCCACCATGTCGCTGGCCGCTGCGCGATTGTCGACCGAGGAGTACGGATGGGAGGCCGACTCGTTGTAGACCAGCACATAGGGAACGCCCGCCAGCCGCAGATCGTCCAGCGTGGCGCTGCGCGCCGCGTCGGCCACGGTGAGGATCAGGCCGTCCACCTGGTGATCCATCAGCCCCTGCACGGCCGCGGATTCCACCGCCGGGTCGTAGCCGGTGGCCGTCAGCATGACGCTGTAGCCCGACTGCCGGGCGCGCCGTTCGGCGCCTTCGAAGCATTCCGCGAATACGGGGTTGGACAGCGTGGGCAGGATCAGCCCTATGGTGCGCGTGCTGCCCGAGCGCAGGCTGCGGCCCACGCGGTTGGGGCGGAAACCCGCGCGCTTGGCCACGCTGCGGATGTGGGCCAGGGTGTCGGGATGGACGATTTCGGGCTGGTTGAACGCGCGCGACACCGTGGCCGGCGATACGCCGGCCTTGCGCGCCACTTCGATAATGGAAAAACGGGGCGAGGTACGCGTAGCCATGCCCGGAATGAGCCCGTTAGATGAAAACGATTTCATCATATAGGGCAAATATGAACTTTGTGTTGCGCGCGTTTGCGCTATGCTGGTGCGCACGCAACAAAACAAGGCTTGGGCGCGCAGTTTCTCCAGGGGAAATCGCATGATTCGGTATTTTTCCCAATTGACTCGGCGCGCGCGGGGCAGGGCAAGACGCGGAGCAGCCAATCCGCGCGGCCTGCGGTCGAGGGGACCGGATAGCGTGTGGCACTGGCCGCGCATGGCGCGCGGCTCCGGCAAAGAGGAATAGGACTAAATGGCCATTGCCTTGAACAGACTTGGCGCGCTCGAAGCCGCGCACAAGCTGCAGCGGCGCGAACTGACCGCGGAGCAGCTCGTGCGCGCATGCTTCGCGCGCATCGAACAGCGCGAGGGCACCATCCACGCCTGGACGGCGCTGCAAAAAGACGCGGCGCTGGAACGGGCCCAGGAGCTGGACCGCGGGGCGGTGAGCGGCCTGCTGCACGGCCTGCCCATCGGCGTCAAGGACCTGTTCGACACCGTCGACCTGCCCACCTGCTACGGTTCGCCCATCTACGAGCGCCACCGCAGCGCGGCCGATGCGGCCTCGGTGGCCATCTGCCGCGCCGAAGGCGCCATTGTGCTGGGCAAGACCGTCACCACGGAATTCGCGTCCTACGTGCCGGGCCCCACACGCAACCCGCGCAACGAGGCCTACACGCCCGGCGGATCTTCCAGCGGGTCGGCCGCGGCGGTGGCCGACAGCATGGTGCCTTTCGCGCTGGGCACGCAGACCGCCGGCTCCATCATCCGGCCCGCAGCCTATTGCGGCATCGTGGGCTTCAAGCCCACGTTCGGCGCCATCACGCGCGCGGGGGTCAAGCCGCTGGCCGAGTCGCTGGACACGGTCGGCGGCTTCGCGCGCTCGGTGCCCGACGTGGCGCTCTTCGCCTCGGTGCTGATGCGCGATGCGCGCATGCGCGACCTGGCCTACGACGCCAAGCCCCCGCATCGGCATGTACCGCAGCCTGCAATGGCGCCACGCGCAGTCCGAAACCAAGGAGGCGTACGCGCAGGCCGCGGCCACGCTGTCGCGCATGGGCGCCCGCGTCGAAGAGGTGGCGCTGCCGTCCGAGCATGCCGCGCTGGTGCAGCTGCACGCCGACGTCATGGCCTACGAGGCCTCGCAGGCGCTGGCCTACGAACGCCTGGCCCACGGCGGCCAGATCAGTCCCAAGCTGCTGGCCATGCTGGAGGCCGGCGCGCGCATCACGGCGGAAGAACACATCCGCAACCTGGAGCGGGCGGCGCAGGCGCGGGCCCGCGTGGACAACTGGTTCGAAAGCCACGACGTGCTGCTCGCTCCCAGCGCCAGCGGCGAAGCGCCTTCGCCGACCTGGGCACGGGCGACCCGCAGTTCTGCCGGGCCTGGACGCTGTTCGGCCTGCCCTGCCTGCACCTGCCCTTCGCCACGGGGCCGCAGGGGCTGCCCGTGGGCTTGCAGATGGTCGGCCGGCGCCACGACGACCATCTGCCTGCACGCCATCGGCGCCTGGGCGCACCAGAAGCTGCTGGGAGGCGGCGGGCGGGCCCGATATCGGCGGCTCGCACGTGTGGCCCCGCGGCTGAACGCCGCGCAGCAAAGAAAAGGCCCGCCGAGGCGGGCCTTGTTCTTGGGGCCGCCGCGCGGGCGGCGGGCCGGCGCGGGACGCCCGGGCGTCAGGCGGCTTCCGCGGCCTGCGTTTCGCCGATGTCCACGCCCGTATTCAGGTGGCGGTTGACGGCGCTCAGCACGGCCTGGAACGACGCGGTGACGATGTCGCGGTCGATGCCCACGCCGAAGCCGGTGCCCGAATCGCCCACGCGCAGTTCGACGTAGGAGGCGGCGCGCGTGCCGGTGCCGGTGCCGATGGCGTGCTCGTGGTAGTCCATGATGCGCACGGGCACGTCCAGCGCCGCCACGAAGGCGGAAATGGCGCCGTCGCCCTTGCCGCGCACCACGCGGCGCTCGCCGTTGAATTCCAGCTCGGCCTCGATGCTGAAAAGCTGGCCTTCGCCGCCGGCCGGATTGCCGTCGATGCGATGGCGGATGAGTTTCCAGGGCGCCTTCTGTTCGAGGTATTCGCGGCTGAAGATCGTGTGCACGTCGTCGGCCGTGACTTCGCGGCCGGTTTCGTCGGTGACGCGCTGGATGGCGCGGCTGAATTCGATCTGCAGGCGGCGCGGCAGCACCAGGCCGTGTTCCTGTTCGAGCAGGTACGACACCCCGCCCTTGCCCGACTGGCTGTTCACGCGGATCACGGCGTCGTAGCTGCGGCCCAGGTCGGCGGGGTCGATGGGCAGGTAAGGCACTTCCCAGACGCCGTCGGGTTTCTGCTGCGCGAAACCCTTCTTGATGGCGTCCTGGTGCGAACCCGAGAAGGCCGTGAAGACCAGATCGCCGGCGTAGGGGTGGCGCGGGTGCACGGGCAACTGGTTGCAGTACTCGGCGCAGCGGCGCACTTCGTCGATGTCGGAGAAGTCCAGGCCCGGGTGCACGCCCTGCGTGTAGAGGTTGAGCGCCAGCGTGACCAGGTCCACGTTGCCGGTGCGCTCGCCGCTGCCGAACAGGCAGCCCTCGATGCGGTCGGCGCCGGCCATCACGGCGAACTCGGCCGCCGCCACGGCGGTGCCGCGGTCATTGTGGGGATGCACGCTCAGCACGATGCTGTCGCGGCGCGCCAGGTTCTTGTGCATCCACTCGATCTGGTCGGCGTAGAGGTTGGGCGTGGTGGCTTCGATGGTGGCCGGCAGGTTCAGCACCATCTTGCAGTCCGGCGTGGGCTGCCATTCGTCGGCCACGGCGTTGGAAACCTCCAGCGCGAATTCCGGCTCGGTGGTGCTGAACACTTCCGGGGAGTACTGGTAGCGCCATTGCGTCTCGGGATGCTTGGCCATGTGCTGCTTGACCAGGCGCGTGCCGGTGACGGCGATGTTCTTGATTTCGTCCTTGCTCATGTTGAACACGATCTTGCGGAACGCCGGGGCGCAGGCGTTGTACAAGTGGACGATGGCCTGCTTGGCGCCGGCGGCGGATTCGACCGTGCGGGCGATCAGGTCTTCGCGCGACTGCGTCAGCACGATGATGGTGACGTCGTCGGGGATGCGCTTTTCGTCGACGAGCTTGCGGACGAAGTCGTAATCGGTCTGGGAGGCGGAGGGAAAGCCCACCTCGATTTCCTTGAAGCCGATCTTCACGAGCTGCTCGAAGAAGCGGAGCTTGCGCTCGACGCTCATGGGCTCGATCAGGGCCTGGTTGCCGTCGCGCAGGTCGGTGCTCATCCAGATCGGCGCCTTGGTGATGCGGCGGCTCGGCCAGGTGCGCTCGGAGAAATCACGGGCGAACGGCGCGAAGGGAACGTATTTGGTGGCGGGGTTGGCAAGCATCATCACTACACCTCGGTCGGTATCTTTTGAATCCCGGCGCGGCAGGCGGCCCGATGGCGGCCGCAGGCCATGTTTTTTGCCTGGGTCTGGTCAAAGACCGGCAGGATTCAGGAAAAAAGGGAGAAAACGCGTGTGGCGAGCGTGCGGCTGCCGAGCTACCACGGGGCGCTAGGCCCGGCAACCGATCGGTAGGTATAGCGATAGCGCGAGGGAAGAGGCGGCGCAGAAAGCCGCGCGCAGGCCGGCGACCGGGGCGCTGAAGCGTCCGGAGGCAATCGCGGGGAAGGTGCGTTGTGCGGCCATAGGACGTAAGTCAAACACATTTCCTGCAAACATGCAAATGAAAAGGGCGGGAGAGGGCCGGCCCGACGGCCCTCTCCCGCCGCGCGGCGCGGCGCTCACTGCATGTGCATATTGCCCTTCTTGACGACTTCTCCCAGGCGCTTGCGCTCATTTGCGGCGAACGCCTGGAAACTCGCGCGCGAGCCGCCGCCCGGCTCGATGCTGCTCTTCTTCAGCGCGTCCAGCACTTCCTGGCTTTGCAGGGCCTTCTGCACCGCCTCGTTCATTTTGTCGAGGACGTCGGCCGGCGTGCCGGACGGGGCGTACAGGCCGGCCCAGTGGCCGATGCGAATGCCCGGATAGCCTTCCTCGGCTGTCGTGGGGATGTCGGGCGCGCTGGCCATGCGCTTGTCCCAGGTGGTGGCCAGGGCTTTCAGCTTGCCGCTCTGGATGAGGGGCAGCGTCACGATGCTGGCTTCGGAGGTGGCGTCCACCTGGTTGCCGATCACGGCGGTCACGCCTTCGGAGCCGCTTTTGTAGGCGATGGGCTCCACGGGCAGGCCGGTGGCGTCTTTCATCATCACGGCCACGAAGTGCGGCGTGCTGCCGTTGCCGGCGGTCGAGAAGGTGATGCGGTCGGTTTTGGCCTTCTGGGCGCGGGCGACGAAATCCTTCAGGTCCTTGGCGGGGTTGGCGGGGTTGGCGACGATCACCGAGGGCGTGATGGACAGCAGCGCCACGGGCGTCAGCGCCTCGTCTTTGTAGGGTTGGTCCGAGCGGATGAGGCTGTTGGTCACGGTGCCGTTGCTGCCCACCAGATAGGTGTAGCCGTCGGGGGCGCTGTGCGCCACATGGGCGGCGCCCACCACGCCGCCCGCGCCGGGGCCGGTTCTCGACGATGACGGACTGGTTCAGGACGCCGCCCACCGCCTTGGCGATGATGCGCGCGACCAGGTCGTTGGCGCCGCCCGCGCTGAAGGGCGCGACGAAGGTAATGGGTTTGTCGGGCCAGGCGGCGCTGGCCGGGGCGGAGGAAAGCGCGGCCGAGCAGGCCAGCAGCAGCCCGGCGGCATACCGGATGGGGGTGCGGAACATATGAAGAGACTCCAGGAGCCGGGCGCGCAGCCGGCCTGTCTCGGGCCGGTGGGGGGTTATTGGAATCCTGCGCCGCCCGCGGTTGCGCGAGCCTGGCCCGCCAGTATAGAGCCGCCACGCTGGCGCGTGACTGAAACGAAAACGGCCGCCAGGACGGCGGCCGTACGCGGGCGGGGCGGGAGACGGTACAAGCGGTATACCCCCCAGGTGTCGAGCCATCGTCGGATCCTGCCGTCCCAGTGCGGAAAGGACAGAGGCAGAGCGATGACAAGTCCCGCCGACAGGAGCCACAAGATGATGCCGTGTTCTCGAACCCACTCCGCATAAGCGAAGAACGACCGTGCAAACGGTCCGTAGAACCGTTGATCCACGGGCGGGAAGGCCGCCAGCAGTTCTGGCGCCGACACATAGGGAACCACGACCATGGCCACGAGCCAGAACACGATCAGCGAAACCACACCGGCCAGCAGCGTCCACTTGAGAATATCGGCGAGGGTTCTTGTCAGGCGTACCAGCGCGGCGATGTCCCGCAGGCCTTCGACGAGAATGGCATCCCCTCTGTGCTGAAGTGCCGCGATTTCAGCGACTTCCCGCTGCGGCAGCGTGCCCAGGGTCGCCTGTCCAAGCTCGCCGCCATCGGCCAGATTGAACGCCCAGCGCGCAGACAGGAAGCCGCGGGCCGTTCGCGGACCGTAGCGGCGGGCGTCAGCTTCGAACATGCGCAGCAGGGTCCGCTGTCCGGCACTGTCCGCGATCATGTCCGCGAGGTAGTCGTACCAGTCCGCTCGATGCTTAGCGAACTGATTGGCTGCCAGCTTTACGCGCAGCCGCCCAAGGAGAGATCTCATGGCGCCTTTTCCATGTCCAGGGTGGCGAAGGCCACAAAATGCTGCTCGAGGTCGCGCGGATCGATGGCCCCCTGGCTCATCTTGTAAACGGCGCATTCCATTGCGGTCTTGCCATGCATGTTGGGATCGTCGTAGGCCGCGGTGCGTTGCGCCTGGAAAATCTGCAGCAGCCGCAGTTCATCTCCGTGCGAAATGGCGCGCAGGGCCTCGGGATCCACGCCCGGCTCGAAGATCTCGGCCACAACCGTCCGACCGGCATAGCCATACAGCTCTGGAATCGCCTTTTGCCGGCAATGCGCGCAGCCTTCAGGGTTCCGTATGCGAATGCTGTCGTGGCCGATCCGGTAGAGTCGCTCTATGCGAGCCATGTATCGTCTCCACCAATCTCCCGACCGTTGCACCCCGATGGGGTCCGCCGCTCCCGAGAAAAGGGCGTTTGCCGGCAACGCGCACTCGCACAGCACCGGCAGGAGCGTTTGGTGAGCCAGAAGCTTCAGGAAGCGGGGGGATCCGAGTACATCCCAAGGTATGCCGATCTGCACGGATGCCAAGCGCTGCGGGATGCTGAGCGCACCGCCCACGTGCAGCGTCGTATAGCAACTCGATCCGGCCTGGGTGATGTCCTGAAATGCCTGGCCAGTCAGCGTGTCCCGGATTTCCCCGAGGAACACGTCGCTTGCGGCGGCCCTCTTGAGCGCCATCAGCTTGGCCTGAAATGCTTCCTTGTCTGCGTCGGTGTGGCTGCGGGACAGGCTGGCCTGTAGTGCGCCGGGGAACCGCTGTTCGGCCGGATCTTCGATGGACATTTTCTTGCGAGTGGGGGGCAGTCGCACGATCAGCTGACCGATGGTGGTCGTTTTGCCGGAGCCCGGTACGCCGCCTATGACGATGGCGCCACCCAGGCTCTGCATCGCCCGCTCGAGCTGTTCGACCTGCGACGGCAGGAATCCGAGGCTGGCGAAATCGACCGATTCGACCTTGGCATCGAGGTCAAGGGCGCGGATGGTAATGGACGGTCCGGTGTCAGCGACGAACGATCCCCAGCGCAACAGGTAATTGCGGTCATCGATCACCTCGTAGAATCGTCCCTGCTGCTCGACCTTGGTGCTGAACACCGCACCATTGCCGCCGGAGACGTCTTGCCAGCCTACGTGGGCCATTTCCAGCATCCGATCGGTGGGCATCACGAGATGGGCCGGCGTGACGTACTGACCGTCGATCGTCGCGCTCACCTTGGACAGCGTGCTCGTCATGTCGATGTTCAAGTGGAGGTCGCTGGCGCCGTTGCGAATTTGCCAGGCGATCAAGTCGTGAAGGCCAGTGCGGACTGCGGACCGACCGCCTTCGGTCACCAGCTTGGCAGCGAGGTCTTTGGCTCCCAATCGCTCGCGCACGAGGGTGAGGAGCACGACGGGTGCCACCGTGTAGATGACGACACCACGGCCGTGCCGGTCGGCATGTTTGGCACGTTCCAGCACGGCCCGGAAGATATCGGAATCCAGTTGGCCGCGCTTAACGAATACGGCGTACTGGTCACCCTCCAGCTCGGCGACGCAGGCAATGATCGCGGCGTCGGGACCGGACCAGTCGACCTTGAGCGCCCGGAAACGCGGATGCAGATCTGCGATGTCCTTCATCGTGCCCAGGTCGCCGCGCGGCTCATCGGGCGGGCGAACGTCCAGGTCTGCGGGGTCGTGAATCAAAGGCGTTTCGGCTTCGGCGGTGGTAGGGCTGCCTTCGGCCAGCAGGCGCGGGGCCAGCTGGCGGAACCATTCAACCAGCGATCTCATGGGTGAACCTCGTTCAAGCACACGGAAATCTGCGTCTGCTTTTCGGTTTCGTGACGGTTGTCAATGAAGATGGCGCACGGGGTTGCGATCTTCACCAGGCGCAGGCCTGGATCGTGGCCCATGGCCGGAAGGCGCTGGCCGGCTCGGTACATTACGTCGCGACCATCGACGTCGACGATGGCCGAGATACTTCCGCCCACGCCGACGATGCCCTTGAGGCGCGCCGCCCGTGGCCGCGGCTTCGGCGGCTCGACAGGCTCACTGGCGTCGCCGGGATTGGAATCAGGAGCTGCTGTCGTTACCTGCAGTTGGTTCGTGGCGGAGACGCTGGCTCTGGTGCTGGCGGCATGGCCCTGGGCAAGCCGCTCATTGGCCAGAGCCCGTCGTGCGTCTTCCTCCAGCAGCTCCCGGACCAGGTGCGCCGGCGGCGCCGGCGGCGGGGCCGGAACGACCTGCAGGTTGATGGATTCAGCGGAGGTGGTCATCGGCAGAACAGGGGCAGCCAGCAGCCCAAAGACCGCTGACAGGCGGACGAATCCCGAACTAACGGGGTTGAACATAAAGAACTCCTTCAAGCGTGGCAGCAAAGCTGCTCGCGGTGAGCTTGGGCTGCGTGTCCGGCTGGTAACGCACCTGCAACTGTGTCAGCGCGGTGCTATCGGGCAGCGCGAGGCCATAGAACGAGCGCAACGGTGCATTGATCGTGAAGCTGCGCATGGCCGGGACCGTCATGTCCGCAGGCAGTGGTACGGGCTGTTCCAGGCCATTGGGTAACTGGATGTTGGGCACCCGGATCGGCACGGCCTTCGGGGGGTCGAGCTTCACATCCTGCAGCGCGGGACTGAGGGCCTGCCAGCTGGGAATCCAGATGCGGTCCAGATCACCGGCGACGGGCACTGCGGCCAGCGCCAAGGGCTTGGTGGTTCTTGTCTCATCCATGGGCCAGCTGGCCTTGGCCGTGCCCAGTGTGGGGAAGGACACCTTCCAGGAGACAGGCAGCGCGGCCCTGAGCGAGTTGTTATCTGCCAGCAGGCCTCGCACGTACTCGGCGGAGCACGAGCCCGCAGCAGGCTGGCAGGACGCTTCGGCCAATTGCCACCGCCCCGGGTTCACGGGGACATCCGCCACCGCGTTCAACAGGCGGTTCAGGCCGGCCTCTCCATCCGCTTTGGTGCTTCGCGCCCAGCTGTCCAGCGCCTGCTTCCAAAGCGCATGCGCATCGACTGCGGTACGCATCGCTTCAAGCCGCTGACGTTCTTGGGCCTGTTTCTCTTGCCACCAGGTCTGGACGGTGTCCCACGCGACATACGCGAGGATCAATCCGAACACGACCCACCACATGGGCGAAATCATGGACAGCCGGAATGCCGCTCTGCGCAACGACGATTGTGTGTTGGCTTGGCTTGCCAGCTGATTGAACTGGAAGGGTGCAGCACCCGGTCGGTCCGTGCCGTGCAGGACGGCGTCCCGGTAACGCTGCAGTAGACCTTCCAGCGCCTGATTTGCCGCATCGGCATCCGGCAGTATCCGGTCGCCGCCTGTCTGTACCGTGCCATCGACGGCGACGGTGATCCAGAAGCCGCCCTGCGGCAGTTCGGCGAACGCGATGTGCGTGCCGTGCCTGTACAGTTGGGCGAAGGCGGCGGCCGCCGAGTACAGGCGGGTTTTTGCCTTGGCCCGACGGTCGCGGCCCTGGGCGATCAGCAGACCGACCACGAGGCTGCGCGGGCCCGCCTGCGTGAAATGGGTGGCGCCGGCCTGGTGCGCGGCCTTCATGGCCGCGGCGGTGAGATCCTGGCCCAGCACCGCCTGCCAGCTCATGCCGACCACGAGCGCATTGTGCGTGCCGGCGATGGGGATGGTTTGATAGCGCTGTTGCCTTGCCACGATCAATATCCTTCTTCGGGAATGGCAGTCATCAGAAGCAGCGTGATCTGCTTCTTATCCTGCGCGGCGTCCGATCCGCCGAGGGCGATCGGCGCTTTGTCGTCCAATCGGCGGCGCGTGCTGGTGCCGGCGGACTGCTCGAACCCACCGATGAGGGCCGGCTGTCCAGGGCGAAGCTCAACCTGCTGGATCGCGCCCTGACCGCCGATGTTGGCCTGCTGCACGAAGGAGGGGTAATCCGGCGAGCCGAATTCCAGCTTCTGCAGTGCGCCGATCATCCGTGTGTCGTCGTACGAGACGGTGAGCTGCACGCGACCATCATCCTGGGCGTTCGGCACCACCGTGAGGAAGGTGCCAACTGTCTTCTCGTCCTGGGTAACGCTTACGGTCGGGCCCGACGCGTCCGAGTAGCTCTGTGTCTGCTGCAGATCCTTCACGTATGGAATGTTCTGCCGCACCGCCACAGTGGCGGGTCGGAGATTGGAGGCCAGAATCGGAATGCTCGTGTGCCGCACGACCGTGCCCATCTCATTCAGCGCACTCATGAGCAGCTTGGATCCGGCAAACGGTCCACTTCCCACAGTGCCTCCGAGGGAGCCGGCCGCTTTGGTGCCGTCCAGCAGGGCACCAGGCGCGTCGCCCGCCGCAGCGTTTCCTCGGCCCAGGCTGTTGTAAATCAGGTGCCAGTCCAGGGCTGCCTGGCTGGTCTGGTCGAGTTGGACCGTGATTTCCTCGAACAGCATCCGCACGCTGCGCGACATGATTCGGTTCTCGGCTTCCAGGAATTGGGCCACGGCATCGAGTGCGTCCTTCGTGTCGGTGACGACGATGCTGTTGGCCGCGCCGGCGGCCGCTTTGACCACCCCGGCCCGCGTCAGGTACTGGCTCACCTTCGTCAACACCGCTTCGGCCGGCGGTGTTTGCCCTGCGGTCGAGTATTTCGACCGGTTCTGCGAGGCGAACTGTCCATCATTGCCTTGCGAGCCGCTCTTGCCGGACAGGCCCAATTCAAGGCTGGTCTCCCCGGTCAGCTCCAGGGCCTTGACGTAAAACGTGCGCGTTTCGGTTCGGTAAAACCGGATCGCACCGACCTTGTCGTCATAGCGCCAGTAGACGCCCAGGCGCAGCGCGACGGAGTCCAGGATTGTGGAGAGCGGGGCCTTGCCTGCCGGCAAGGGCTCCATCTTCGTGCGTGCCACCCCCGGGGGCAGAGCGGGGCCGGCGATGCGGTCCACGCCGGTCTCGGGGACCAGGGCAGGAACGAGCGTGTCGGCGGTGGCCGGGGCGAGCTCGCGGGCAGTGATCGCCATCTGGTCGGAGCCAAGGCGCGGCAGGAAGTACTCCCGCGGCAGCAACGCATCAGGCGCGACTTGGGTCGGGATGCCGGTGGCGAGCTGGATCCGTTCAGCCAGGGTGCTCAGGTCGGTGGCGCCGCCTTCGAACAGCAGGGTGGTGTTGACGTTGGCACGCAGTGCGGGCGGCAAGGAGACTTCCCGGGCCAGCGGTTGGGGCCGGCCTGCAACCCAGGGAAGGTCGACGGTCTGGCCTTTGGCGCGCTCCGGGTCACGCACCTGCTCCCTGAACGCATCGAGTTTCTCGTGGCTGCTGGAGCGGGCGGAATCCGCGCGCTCGGCGATGCGATCGGTGGCCTGGAGGGCGGAGCAGCCGGCTAGCACGAGGAGCGCGAGCGAGGCCGCCACTTTGCGATAAGCGGTCATTGGGGATTCCTGTTTTGGGGGGCCGCGCTCAGGGTTGCAGCGTTGCGGCTGGGGCGCGGTTGCAGCTGCGGGTGAACGGGATTACACGCAGCACGCGATTGGCATAGAAACATGGCCGCACGGGCGATTCGGTCATGGCAATGGCCTGCGAAAGCGCCTGGGTGGCTTCCTGGAACGATTCGGCTTCGAACTCTGCCGGTGCCTGGATGGGAAGGTCGAAGTTGAGTTCCCACTGATCGGGACCGAAGGTCCAACCCGCCTTGGCCGCCCAGCGCGTCAGAGCCTGGCGAACCGTGCCGTCATCGGGACTGAGGTGCCAGACCTCCTTGACGACGATCGGTTGCGGTGCGGGCTCCGGTGCCGAAGGCGGCACCGGCGTGCTGTCGGCACTCGTCGGAAGGCTCGCTAGGGCGTCTGTCGTCGGAACGAGAGCAGAGCTGGCCACGATGGGCGCGTTCGTTTCAGCCATCGGTTGGACGGCGTCGGTCGGCGCGGTGGCGAGTGCTTTGTCGGAGGTCGCAGGAGCGGCGGCCGGCGTATGCGGTTTGGGCGGTGCCGGCGGCACAGGGATCGCAGGGGGCTGCGGCTTGCCGGAGACGGGTGTGGAAGCCGCCGGCACAGGCGAGGTGGCCGATGGACTCGCCTGGGCGGTCTGGTCGAGCGCAATCTTGACCGGCTCGGCAGGTGCGGGGGCCGAGGCGAACTTGTCCGCGTCCTGCGTCTTGCGCGGATCGCCGTGATTAATGGCCACCCGATTGCTGTCGTCGGGCATCGGAGGGGCCGGCGGCACAAAACCGCAGGCCGAGAGAAGGCAGGCCACCGTGAAGGCGGTGGCCAGAATTTTGGCTTGCATGATTACTCCAGGGATATGTCGGCCGGACTGGCCAGGCGGTTATTCCGGCAGCTCCTGGTGCCGGTCAGGGGTCCAAGGGCGGACGCCCTGGCGTTCGAGTTCGGCGTGGACAGCTCGCAGATCGCCCGGCGCGGCTGCGCGGCGTGCCAGCAGCAGAAGCTCCGTGAGAATCGGTGCCGTGCCGGCGCGTTCAGGCTGGGCCGCGTCTGGCCCTGCATCCAGCAGGGTCAGCCGGAGCTGCGCCACCTGGTCCGCGACCGTGTCTTCAGTTTCCAGCCGAGCTCGTAGATACTGCGACAGGCTCATGCCTGAGTGTTTGGCGGCTGCCTCGTACCGGCGATGAGCATCGGCAGACAGGCGAAAAGTTACCGGGCATTCAAGCAGTTGCCGCATGGAATCGGCCCTCCTCCACGACGATATGTCCGATGGCCTCGGCGAATGCCCGGTGAAACGCCGCCCGGCGGATCCGGTACTCCACCTGGCTGTCTTTGCGACCGGCGCAGTGCTCCCGGAAACGCTCGTCCCGGAACTGAGCGGCCGTCAGCTCGGTTTCCGTCTGGAACCAGAGCCGGGCGGCGTGCCGGGCGGCGCGGGCGGTGGAGGGGAATTCATAGGGCGCGTCAAAGCTGCGGGGCGCGCGCGCGCCCGCCACGTGTGGATGCCTCATGGGAAAATCCTGGGTTGCCCGCGGGGGGGCAGGAATGCCGCCAGGGGAGCGGCCGGCGTTGGGAAGGGGTGTGCAGCGTTGCTGCTGTGTTATCCACGGGGCGCGAAGAGCGCGCCGCCGAAGTTTTGATTCAGACGGTTACGGGCATGCCAAGGGTGTCACTCGTGACTACGCGACTGTGTGGACAAATCAACGGGAC
The DNA here is from genome assembly GCF_001270295.1 of Achromobacter sp. DMS1. NCBI lineage: Bacteria > Pseudomonadati > Pseudomonadota > Betaproteobacteria > Burkholderiales > Alcaligenaceae > Achromobacter > Achromobacter sp. DMS1. The sequence continues at coordinate 21,809 of NZ_LHSJ01000019.1, forward strand.
CAAACTCGGCGGGCTACGCCAGAGAACGCAACCGTGCTTGAGCGTTCCTGGCTTGCACCACTGCACCGCCGTCGGAGCCCTGACACTTCACCAAATGGTCTGCCCAGCGCGTGAGTGCGTCGCATCGCTCCTTCCAGTAGCTGTACTGATCGTAGATCCCCTCGACGCCCGTGAGCTTATGGTTCAGGCACATTTCAGAAATGTCTCGGCTTACACCAAGCGCCCGCATATGCGATTTCGCCGTGGAGCGCAGATCGTGCGGGGTGAATCGCCGGATGTTGGGCTGGTGGTTCTGGATCCAGTAGTTGATGGCTCCCCACACGCCGTCCTTTCCAATGGGCGCGTCTCCGCCGTGCGTCTTGAGCCTGGCCACCGAGCGCGCGGCACAATGTACCGGGAACCAAGGGCGAGGCTATCCAGTTCTCGGAACCATTCGACCACCGGGGGGGCCAGGGGGATGTCTATGGCCGGCCCGGTCTTCGACTCAGGGATATGCCACAGCCCGGCGCCCAGCCGCTTTATCGTTAGTTCGTCGGTCCTGATGTTATGTCGTAGAGCGGTGCTGAACTCTGACACGCGCACGCAGGTTGCCGCGATGATCCACACGCTCAGCTGGTTCTGCCGGTTCATCTTGGCATGCATGAGTTCGGCCAGCTCATCATCGGTGAGCATCAGGCGCACTTTGGCCTTCGGTCGCTTCCCGATTACCGCCTCCAGGCTGATACCCAGCCCTGGGTTGACCTGTATGATGTGCTGGCCGGCGGCATGCTTGAACACCTCCCTGATGACGATGTACAGGGTTTCCGTCTCGCGCCATCCCGACTCATGGGTCTTGAACGTTCCCTTCGTTTTGCTGATCAGCTCAATGACGTCGGCGTGGTTGATCTCCTCTGCTGACCGCGACCCCCATTCTTTGTCGATCCGTTCCAGTTGGCGCTTGTAGGTACGGTTCGTCGAGCGCGATAGGTGCCGAAGGACCTTCTTTTCGTAGTCCTCTATCAGCCACTTTATGGGCTTGGCGGCCTTGGCCTTCTGCTTGGCCTTGCGCTTCTCCGCTGCTGGGTCTTTGCCGGCGTCAATCATGGCGCGCAGCTGGCCAGCCTCCTTTCGCGCTTCGGCCAGGGTGATATCCGGGTAGTTGCCGATGGTGACCTCGCAACGGCGGCCGGGCATCCGATATCGCAGCACCCATGTAGCCGTTCCGGCTTTCGACAAGGTGAAGGTCAGGCCGCCGCCGTCTGATTTGGCGAGCGGCGCGCCGGCGCGGATCCAGGCCTTGATCTGGACGTCTGTTAGCAGGCCTTGCAGTACTCGCTTTGTCGCCATGACTCCCTCGATTTGGGTAGCTTACGTGCATAGCTACCCACTTAGCTACCCTTTTTTGCGAGATGGGAGGATAACGCGTGAGAGGTCCAGAAAGAAAGCCGCAAGTGTTTATGCGGCTTTCCAGGGGGAGCTGATAAGTGGTGAGAAGTCCAGAATACTAGATCAAGATTATGTCGTACTGTTCCTGCGTATAGCCGCCCTCGACTTCGAGCGATATCCGCTTGCCGACGAAATCGCCCAGCATGGCCAGATGCTGGCTTTCTTCTTCCAGGAACAGGTCCACCACCTGCTGCGACGCCAGGATGCGGAATTCCTTGGGGTTGAACTGGCGCGCCTCGCGCAGGATCTCCCGCAGGATTTCATAGCAGACGGTGCGCGGCGTGCGCACCGTGCCGCGCGCTTCGCACATGGGGCAGGGCTCGCAGAGCTGGTGCGCGAGCGAATCGCGCGTGCGCTTGCGCGTCATTTCCACCAGGCCGAGTTGCGTGAACCCGTTGACCGTCATGCGCGTGCGGTCGCGCGCGAGCGCCTTCTTCAGCTCTCCCAGCACGGTTTCCCGGTGTTCGGGATCTTCCATGTCGATGAAATCGAGAATGACGATGCCGCCCAGGTTGCGCAGCCGCAGTTGCCGCGCAATGGCCTGCGCGGCTTCCAGATTGGTCTTGAAGATCGTGTCGTCGAAATTCCGGCCGCCCACGAAGCCGCCCGTGTTCACGTCCACGGTGGTCAGCGCCTCGGTCTGGTCGATGATGAGATATCCGCCGGACTTGAGGTCCACGCGCCGCGACAGCGCGCGCGCGATCTCCTCGTCCACGTTGGCGGTATCGAACAGCGGCCGCTCGCCGCTGTAGTGCTCGATGCGGTCCACGACCGAAGGCGTGTACAGGCGCGCCCATTCGCGCAAGGCGGTGGTGGTGGTGCGCGAGTCCACCAGAATGGAGTTCGTGTTGGGGCCGACCATGTCGCGCAGCACGCGCTGCGCCAGCGTCAGGTCGCGGTGCAGCAGCGCCGCCTGCGGGCTGGGTGCGGGCGGCCGCCTGCACGCTGGCCCACAGTTTGCGCAGATACTCCAGGTCGGCCGTCAGTTCCTCGTCCGTCGCGCCCTCGGCCTGGGTCCGCACGATGAAGCCGCCTTTTTCCTCGGGCGGCACCAGCGCCTGCAGGCGCTCGCGCAACTGGATGCGCTCGGCCTCCGAATCGATCTTCTGCGAAATGCCGATGTGCGGATCGTGCGGCAGATACACCAGCATGCGTCCCGCCATGCTGATCTGCGTCGACAGCCGGGCGCCCTTGGTGCCCAGCGGATCCTTCACCACCTGCACCATCAGGGTCTGGCCCTCGAACAACAGCTTTTCGATGGGCGTGGGCGGCAGGCCCTGGCTGCGCTCGCCGCGGTTCTCGCGCAAGTCGGCAATGTGGATGAACGCCGCCCGTTCCAGCCCGATATCGATGAATGCGCTCTGCATGCCGGGCAGCACGCGCACGACCCGCCCCAGGTAAATATTGCCCACGTGGCCGCGCTGGATACTGCGTTCCACATGCAGCTCCTGCACCGCTCCCTGCTCCACCAGGGCGACGCGCGTCTCGAACGGGGTCACGTTGATCAGGATGTCTTCGCTCTGGGCGATCACGGCGGGGGGCATGGGGGCATCATCTCCTGGCAGGGAAGGCGAATGGTAAACGCAAGGGCCGGGCAACGCCCGGCCGCTACGTATATATATAGATACCTGGCCCCCGAGGGAAGGGCCGCGGCAAAAAAACAGGGTGCGATCCCACCATGATCTCTGTATCTGTTTGCCGGCATTTAATGGCTTTTCATGAAACCGGCATGACAAGTCCGAAATCTATGCTATAGTCTCGCTCCCTTGCCGCTGGGCCCGGAAATTGAAGCGGGGCGGTGCGGCAGGGCAAGGCAAGGCGCGGGGTTCTGCGGTGCAGGGGGCCACGTGATTTTTGCAAGGCAGTGCGCAATTCAGGCAGAAGTCGGTTGCGTGGTTTGCAAAAGTTATGCTATAGTCTTGGGCTTGGCTGGTGACGCAGCGTCAGGGTTTACCCGGATGGGTGGTCTGGACTGCGTTGGTGGTCGACCGAACGGTAATGCAAAGGCTGGCGATGCGTGTGAGTCCGATGGGGCCGACGGTTGCGGGTTGCGGGAAGCGGTGTGATCGGCGATGTGTTGGTTGCACGGACTGCAAAAATTGTGTTATCGTGTCGGGCTTGGCGGTTGCCGAAACGTCAGGGTTTACCCGAAGTTGTGGTCGAGGTTGTGATGCCGCGATCGCGATAGGGGCCTGGGGTTTCGGGAGCTGCCGAGGCGGGACCTGAAGGGGTGTCGACGGTTGGGTGGGCGTAGGGCGGTAAGCGACGCTGACTTGACAGACGAAAAAAACTTCTTCATAATCTCGTTTCTCTGCTTTGAACGACGCAGCGAGTTGTTCGGCAGGTGGTAGTAGGCAGTTTGCGGTATTTGCTCTTTAACAATTGAACAACCGATAAGTGTGGGCGCTTGGTGCGTTGCACGACACGGGCTTCGGGCTCGTGGCGCGCAAGAAATCAAGTGCTCACTGAAGTGAAGTACCTTAGATGTCAAGTCTAAGCACATACCTCACTTCCTTTGAGCAAGCGACGTGTTTCCGGCTTAGGCCGGGAGTACGACCAAATATCACAGAGATTGAACTGAAGAGTTTGATCCTGGCTCAGATTGAACGCTAGCGGGATGCCTTACACATGCAAGTCGAACGGCAGCGCGGACTTCGGTCTGGCGGCGAGTGGCGAACGGGTGAGTAATGTATCGGAACGTGCCCAGTAGCGGGGGATAACTACGCGAAAGCGTAGCTAATACCGCATACGCCCTACGGGGGAAAGCGGGGGACCTTCGGGCCTCGCACTATTGGAGCGGCCGATATCGGATTAGCTAGTTGGTGGGGTAACGGCTCACCAAGGCGACGATCCGTAGCTGGTTTGAGAGGACGACCAGCCACACTGGGACTGAGACACGGCCCAGACTCCTACGGGAGGCAGCAGTGGGGAATTTTGGACAATGGGGGCAACCCTGATCCAGCCATCCCGCGTGTGCGATGAAGGCCTTCGGGTTGTAAAGCACTTTTGGCAGGAAAGAAACGGCGCTGGTTAATACCTGGCGCAACTGACGGTACCTGCAGAATAAGCACCGGCTAACTACGTGCCAGCAGCCGCGGTAATACGTAGGGTGCAAGCGTTAATCGGAATTACTGGGCGTAAAGCGTGCGCAGGCGGTTCGGAAAGAAAGATGTGAAATCCCAGGGCTTAACCTTGGAACTGCATTTTTAACTACCGGGCTAGAGTGTGTCAGAGGGAGGTGGAATTCCGCGTGTAGCAGTGAAATGCGTAGATATGCGGAGGAACACCGATGGCGAAGGCAGCCTCCTGGGATAACACTGACGCTCATGCACGAAAGCGTGGGGAGCAAACAGGATTAGATACCCTGGTAGTCCACGCCCTAAACGATGTCAACTAGCTGTTGGGGCCTTCGGGCCTTGGTAGCGCAGCTAACGCGTGAAGTTGACCGCCTGGGGAGTACGGTCGCAAGATTAAAACTCAAAGGAATTGACGGGGACCCGCACAAGCGGTGGATGATGTGGATTAATTCGATGCAACGCGAAAAACCTTACCTACCCTTGACATGTCTGGAATGCCGAAGAGATTTGGCAGTGCTCGCAAGAGAACCGGAACACAGGTGCTGCATGGCTGTCGTCAGCTCGTGTCGTGAGATGTTGGGTTAAGTCCCGCAACGAGCGCAACCCTTGTCATTAGTTGCTACGAAAGGGCACTCTAATGAGACTGCCGGTGACAAACCGGAGGAAGGTGGGGATGACGTCAAGTCCTCATGGCCCTTATGGGTAGGGCTTCACACGTCATACAATGGTCGGGACAGAGGGTTGCCAACCCGCGAGGGGGAGCTAATCCCAGAAACCCGATCGTAGTCCGGATCGCAGTCTGCAACTCGACTGCGTGAAGTCGGAATCGCTAGTAATCGCGGATCAGCATGTCGCGGTGAATACGTTCCCGGGTCTTGTACACACCGCCCGTCACACCATGGGAGTGGGTTTTACCAGAAGTAGTTAGCCTAACCGCAAGGGGGGCGATTACCACGGTAGGATTCATGACTGGGGTGAAGTCGTAACAAGGTAGCCGTATCGGAAGGTGCGGCTGGATCACCTCCTTTCAGAGCGAAGTGCGCGTGTCAAGCGTCCACTCTTATCGGTTGTTTGAAATATAGCTGGGATCGGTTGTGGGCGTAGGTAGAGGGACTCCTCCCTGTGCCGGCAACCCGGACTGCTGATCCGAGAGGGATTTGGGTCTGTAGCTCAGTCGGTTAGAGCACCGTCTTGATAAGGCGGGGGTCGTTGGTTCGAATCCAACCAGACCCACCAGGGATTCTGCGCAGTGCGAGCTGTGTGGGGTAAGGGGGTGTAGCTCAGCTGGGAGAGCGCCTGCTTTGCAAGCAGGAAGTCATCGGTTCGATCCCGTTCACCTCCACCATTGCCGGCTGTGGCCGGGGGTGGGCAGGTCTGGGGCCTGGTAGAGGCTAACTCATAGCGCTGTGGTGCATCCGCGGGGTGGTGCAGTGTTATGAGTTGGGTTTTACTCAACAGCTATATTTGTTCTTTAACAATCAGGAAGAAGCACAACAAAGAAAGTATTCACGAGTCGTTTGCGCGAGCGAACGCGGGTGAATACGGGTTGTGATTGCATATATTGTTCCAAGTCTCAAGACTGGGGAGAGATCCCTGGGCTGCTTTGAAACTTATGAACGGCACAAACGCTATACTCAGCGTCCTATAGCCTACAGCGTTATAGGATCAAGCGACTAAGTGCATATGGTGGATGCCTTGGCGATCACAGGCGAAGAAGGACGTGGTAGCCTGCGAAAAGCTGCGGGGAGCTGGCAAACAAGCATTGATCCGCAGATGTCCGAATGGGGAAACCCACTGCGCAAGCAGTATCCCTGGCTGAATACATAGGCCAGCGGAGGCGAACCGGGTGAACTGAAACATCTCAGTAGCTCGAGGAAAAGAAATCAACCGAGATTCCGAAAGTAGTGGCGAGCGAAATCGGAAGAGCCTTTACGATTTAGCGTGTGCGATAGTCGAACGGGATGGAAAGCCCGGCCGTAGCAGGTGATAGCCCTGTAGGCGAAATCGCGCATGTGGAACTAAGCGTAAGAGAAGTAGGGCGGGACACGTGAAATCCTGTTTGAAGATGGGGGGACCATCCTCCAAGGCTAAATACTCGTGATCGACCGATAGTGAACCAGTACCGTGAGGGAAAGGCGAAAAGAACCCCGGAAGGGGAGTGAAATAGATCCTGAAACCGTATGCATACAAACAGTAGGAGCCTCCTTGAGGGGTGACTGCGTACCTTTTGTATAATGGGTCAGCGACTTACATTCAGTGGCGAGGTTAACCGGATAGGGAAGCCGTAGCGAAAGCGAGTCCGAACAGGGCGATTCAGTCGCTGGGTGTAGACCCGAAACCAGATGATCTATCCATGGCCAGGTTGAAGGCACGGTAACACGTGCTGGAGGACCGAACCCACTAATGTTGAAAAATTAGGGGATGAGCTGTGGATAGGGGTGAAAGGCTAAACAAATCTGGAAATAGCTGGTTCTCTCCGAAAACTATTTAGGTAGTGCCTCAAGTATTACTGCGGGGGGTAGAGCACTGTTATGGCTAGGGGGTCATGGCGACTTACCAAACCATGGCAAACTCCGAATACCCGCAAGTAGAGCTTGGGAGACAGAGCACCGGGTGCTAACGTCCGGACTCAAGAGGGAAACAACCCAGACCGCCAGCTAAGGTCCCGAATTATCGCTAAGTGGGAAACGAAGTGGGAAGGCATAGACAGTCAGGAGGTTGGCTTAGAAGCAGCCATCCTTTAAAGAAAGCGTAATAGCTCACTGATCGAGTCGTCCTGCGCGGAAGATGTAACGGGGCTAAGCGATAAACCGAAGCTGCGGGTGTGTACTTTGTACACGCGGTAGGAGAGCGTTCTGTAAGCCTGCGAAGGTGGCTTGTAAANAAAAACAAAACCCCGCAGCGGTTGGGCTGCGGGGTTTTGAGGGATAAAAGCCTGACGATGACCTACTTTCACAGACGTGCGTCCACTATCATCGGCGCGAAGGCGTTTCACTGTCCTGTTCGGGATGGGAAGGAGTGGTACCACCTTGCTATGGTCGTCAGGCGTAACGGGTTGAGCGGCCGGGGTTGTGGGCCAACCGCTCCAATCTGGGAAGAAGCACAGGCTGCGCGCAGCGATCGGGCTGCGCGGCAGCAAGGGTTGTGTTTGCCAAGGGTGCTGGCCGCTGACGAGGCGGCGGGCACATTGAACGGCGCGCTACACAGCAACGCTCATAACCATCAGGGTTATAGGATCAAGCCGCACGGGCAATTAGTATCGGTTAGCTTAACGCATTACTGCGCTTCCACACCCGACCTATCAACGTCCTGGTCTCGAACGACCCTTCAGGGGGATCAAGTCCCCGGGATACCTAATCTTCAGACGAGTTTCCCGCTTAGATGCCTTCAGCGGTTATCTCTTCCGTACTTAGCTACCCGGCAATGCCATTGGCATGACAACCGGTACACCAGAGGTACGTCCACTCCGGTCCTCTCGTACTAGGAGCAGGCTCCGTCAAGTATCCAACGCCCACGGCAGATAGGGACCAAACTGTCTCACGACGTTTTAAACCCAGCTCACGTACCTCTTTAAATGGCGAACAGCCATACCCTTGGGACCGGCTACAGCCCCAGGATGAGATGAGCCGACATCGAGGTGCCAAACACCGCCGTCGATATGAACTCTTGGGCGGTATCAGCCTGTTATCCCCAGAGTACCTTTTATCCGTTGAGCGATGGCCCTTCCATTCAGAACCACCGGATCACTATGTCCTGCTTTCGCACCTGTTCGACTTGTCAGTCTCACAGTCAAGCACGCTTATGCCATTGCACTATCAGCACGATTTCCGACCGTACCTAGCGTACCTTCGAACTCCTCCGTTACACTTTGGGAGGAGACCGCCCCAGTCAAACTGCCCACCATGCACTGTCCCCGACCCGGATAACGGGCCTAGGTTAGAACCGCAAACAAACCAGGGTGGTATTTCAAGGATGGCTCCACGTGATCTGGCGACCACGCTTCAAAGCCTCCCACCTATCCTACACAGGCCGGTTCACAGTCCAATGCAAAGCTACAGTAAAGGTTCATGGGGTCTTTCCGTCTAGCCGCGGGGAGATTGCATCATCACAAACATTTCAACTTCGCTGAGTCTCAGGAGGAGACAGTGTGGCCATCGTTACGCCATTCGTGCAGGTCGGAACTTACCCGACAAGGAATTTCGCTACCTTAGGACCGTTATAGTTACGGCCGCCGTTTACCGGGGCTTCGATCAAGAGCTTGCACCCCATCACTTAACCTTCCGGCACCGGGCAGGCGTCACACCCTATACGTCGACTTTCGTCTTTGCAGAGTGCTGTGTTTTTAATAAACAGTCGCAGCCACCGATTCTCTGCGACCCCATCATGCTCAGCGCGCAGGCGCCTCACACTACCGGGGTATACCTTCTCCCGAAGTTACGGTATCAATTTGCCGAGTTCCTTCTCCTGAGTTCTCTCAAGCGCCTTGGAATATTCATCCCGTCCACCTGTGTCGGTTTGCGGTACGGTCTCGTACAGCTGAAGCTTAGAGGCTTTTCTTGGAACCACTTCCAATCACTTCGCAAGCTCATGCTCGCTCGCGCCACACCCTTGATTCACGCGCCCGGATTTGCCTAAGCGCCATCTTCGATGCAGCAACAGGGACATCCAACACCCTGATGATCTTCCGCAATCCGTCCCCCCATCGCACTGTACGACGGTGCTGGAATATTAACCAGCTTCCCATCAGCTACGCATCTCTGCCTCGCCTTAGGGGCCGACTCACCCTGCGCCGATGAACGTTGCGCAGGAAACCTTGGACTTACGGCGAGAGGGCTTTTCACCCTCTTTATCGCTACTCATGTCAGCATTCGCACTTCTGATACCTCCAGCAGCCTTTACAAGCCACCTTCGCAGGCTTACAGAACGCTCTCCTACCGCGTGTACAAAGTACACACCCGCAGCTTCGGTTTATCGCTTAGCCCCGTTACATCTTCCGCGCAGGACGACTCGATCAGTGAGCTATTACGCTTTCTTTAAAGGATGGCTGCTTCTAAGCCAACCTCCTGACTGTCTATGCCTTCCCACTTCGTTTCCCACTTAGCGATAATTCGGGACCTTAGCTGGCGGTCTGGGTTGTTTCCCTCTTGAGTCCGGACGTTAGCACCCGGTGCTCTGTCTCCCAAGCTCTACTTGCGGGTATTCGGAGTTTGCCATGGTTTGGTAAGTCGCCATGACCCCCTAGCCATAACAGTGCTCTACCCCCCGCAGTAATACTTGAGGCACTACCTAAATAGTTTTCGGAGAGAACCAGCTATTTCCAGATTTGTTTAGCCTTTCACCCCTATCCACAGCTCATCCCCTAATTTTTCAACATTAGTGGGTTCGGTCCTCCAGCACGTGTTACCGTGCCTTCAACCTGGCCATGGATAGATCATCTGGTTTCGGGTCTACACCCAGCGACTGAATCGCCCTGTTCGGACTCGCTTTCGCTACGGCTTCCCTATCCGGTTAACCTCGCCACTGAATGTAAGTCGCTGACCCATTATACAAAAGGTACGCAGTCACCCCTCAAGGAGGCTCCTACTGTTTGTATGCATACGGTTTCAGGATCTATTTCACTCCCCTTCCGGGGTTCTTTTCGCCTTTCCCTCACGGTACTGGTTCACTATCGGTCGATCACGAGTATTTAGCCTTGGAGGATGGTCCCCCCATCTTCAAACAGGATTTCACGTGTCCCGCCCTACTTCTCTTACGCTTAGTTCCACATGCGCGATTTCGCCTACAGGGCTATCACCTGCTACGGCCGGGCTTTCCATCCCGTTCGACTATCGCACACGCTAAATCGTAAAGGCTCTTCCGATTTCGCTCGCCACTACTTTCGGAATCTCGGTTGATTTCTTTTCCTCGAGCTACTGAGATGTTTCAGTTCACCCGGTTCGCCTCCGCTGGCCTATGTATTCAGCCAGGGATACTGCTTGCGCAGTGGGTTTCCCCATTCGGACATCTGCGGATCAATGCTTGTTTGCCAGCTCCCCGCAGCTTTTCGCAGGCTACCACGTCCTTCTTCGCCTGTGATCGCCAAGGCATCCACCATATGCACTTAGTCGCTTGATCCTATAACGCTGTAGGCTATAGGACGCTGAGTATAGCGTTTGTGCCGTTCATAAGTTTCAAAGCAGCCCAGGGATCTCTCCCCAGTCTTGAGACTTGGAACAATATATGCAATCACAACCCGTATTCACCCGCGTTCGCTCGCGCAAACGACTCGTGAATACTTTCTTTGTTGTGCTTCTTCCTGATTGTTAAAGAACAAATATAGCTGTTGAGTAAAACCCAACTCATAACACTGCACCACCCCGCGGATGCACCACAGCGCTATGAGTTAGCCTCTACCAGGCCCCAGACCTGCCCACCCCCGGCCACAGCCGGCAATGGTGGAGGTGAACGGGATCGAACCGATGACTTCCTGCTTGCAAAGCAGCGCTCTCCCAGCTGAGCTACACCCCCTTACCCCACACAGCTCGCACTGCGCAGAATCCCTGGTGGGTCTGGTTGGATTCGAACCAACGACCCCCGCCTTATCAAGACGGTGCTCTAACCGACTGAGCTACAGACCCAAATCCCTCTCGGATCAGCAGTCCGGGTTGCCGGCACAGGGAGGAGTCCCTCTACCTACGCCCACAACCGATCCCAGCTATATTTCAAACAACCGATAAGAGTGGACGCTTGACACGCGCACTTCGCTCTGAAAGGAGGTGATCCAGCCGCACCTTCCGATACGGCTACCTTGTTACGACTTCACCCCAGTCATGAATCCTACCGTGGTAATCGCCCCCCTTGCGGTTAGGCTAACTACTTCTGGTAAAACCCACTCCCATGGTGTGACGGGCGGTGTGTACAAGACCCGGGAACGTATTCACCGCGACATGCTGATCCGCGATTACTAGCGATTCCGACTTCACGCAGTCGAGTTGCAGACTGCGATCCGGACTACGATCGGGTTTCTGGGATTAGCTCCCCCTCGCGGGTTGGCAACCCTCTGTCCCGACCATTGTATGACGTGTGAAGCCCTACCCATAAGGGCCATGAGGACTTGACGTCATCCCCACCTTCCTCCGGTTTGTCACCGGCAGTCTCATTAGAGTGCCCTTTCGTAGCAACTAATGACAAGGGTTGCGCTCGTTGCGGGACTTAACCCAACATCTCACGACACGAGCTGACGACAGCCATGCAGCACCTGTGTTCCGGTTCTCTTGCGAGCACTGCCAAATCTCTTCGGCATTCCAGACATGTCAAGGGTAGGTAAGGTTTTTCGCGTTGCATCGAATTAATCCACATCATCCACCGCTTGTGCGGGTCCCCGTCAATTCCTTTGAGTTTTAATCTTGCGACCGTACTCCCCAGGCGGTCAACTTCACGCGTTAGCTGCGCTACCAAGGCCCGAAGGCCCCAACAGCTAGTTGACATCGTTTAGGGCGTGGACTACCAGGGTATCTAATCCTGTTTGCTCCCCACGCTTTCGTGCATGAGCGTCAGTGTTATCCCAGGAGGCTGCCTTCGCCATCGGTGTTCCTCCGCATATCTACGCATTTCACTGCTACACGCGGAATTCCACCTCCCTCTGACACACTCTAGCCCGGTAGTTAAAAATGCAGTTCCAAGGTTAAGCCCTGGGATTTCACATCTTTCTTTCCGAACCGCCTGCGCACGCTTTACGCCCAGTAATTCCGATTAACGCTTGCACCCTACGTATTACCGCGGCTGCTGGCACGTAGTTAGCCGGTGCTTATTCTGCAGGTACCGTCAGTTGCGCCAGGTATTAACCAGCGCCGTTTCTTTCCTGCCAAAAGTGCTTTACAACCCGAAGGCCTTCATCGCACACGCGGGATGGCTGGATCAGGGTTGCCCCCATTGTCCAAAATTCCCCACTGCTGCCTCCCGTAGGAGTCTGGGCCGTGTCTCAGTCCCAGTGTGGCTGGTCGTCCTCTCAAACCAGCTACGGATCGTCGCCTTGGTGAGCCGTTACCCCACCAACTAGCTAATCCGATATCGGCCGCTCCAATAGTGCGAGGCCCGAAGGTCCCCCGCTTTCCCCCGTAGGGCGTATGCGGTATTAGCTACGCTTTCGCGTAGTTATCCCCCGCTACTGGGCACGTTCCGATACATTACTCACCCGTTCGCCACTCGCCGCCAGACCGAAGTCCGCGCTGCCGTTCGACTTGCATGTGTAAGGCATCCCGCTAGCGTTCAATCTGAGCCAGGATCAAACTCTTCAGTTCAATCTCTGTGATATTTGGTCGTACTCCCGGCCTAAGCCGGAAACACGTCGCTTGCTCAAAGGAAGTGAGGTATGTGCTTAGACTTGACATCTAAGGTACTTCACTTCAGTGAGCACTTGATTTCTTGCGCGCCACGAGCCCGAAGCCCGTGTCGTGCAACGCACCAAGCGCCCACACTTATCGGTTGTTCAATTGTTAAAGAGCAAATACCGCAAACTGCCTACTACCACCTGCCGAACAACTCGCTGCGTCGTTCAAAGCAGAGAAACGAGATTATGAAGAAGTTTTTTTCGTCTGTCAAGTCAGCGTCGCTTACCGCCCTACGCCCACCCAACCGTCGACACCCCTTCAGGTCCCGCCTCGGCAGCTCCCGAAACCCCAGGCCCCTATCGCGATCGCGGCATCACAACCTCGACCACAACTTCGGGTAAACCCTGACGTTTCGGCAACCGCCAAGCCCGACACGATAACACAATTTTTGCAGTCCGTGCAACCAACACATCGCCGATCACACCGCTTCCCGCAACCCGCAACCGTCGGCCCCATCGGACTCACACGCATCGCCAGCCTTTGCATTACCGTTCGGTCGACCACCAACGCAGTCCAGACCACCCATCCGGGTAAACCCTGACGCTGCGTCACCAGCCAAGCCCAAGACTATAGCATAACTTTTGCAAACCACGCAACCGACTTCTGCCTGAATTGCGCACTGCCTTGCAAAAATCACGTGGCCCCCTGCACCGCAGAACCCCGCGCCTTGCCTTGCCCTGCCGCACCGCCCCGCTTCAATTTCCGGGCCCAGCGGCAAGGGAGCGAGACTATAGCACAGATTTTTTGCGTGTGTGGCGAGGCGGGCGAAAAGATCAAAAAGTCCATGCCGCACTGGCGCCGCCTGCCCGCCGTAGCCTGCCCCCCATCTTACTTAACTTATATAGCCCCCTACCCCCTATATATATGCCACCGCCTCCCCTGCTCCACAGGGAGATGCCTGAAAGCGCCTGACGGACCGGCCCCTACAGCCGCAGTTCCGTGGTTTCCTTGATCTGCTGCAGGGCGAAGAAGGAGCGCATATCCACGACGGCGGGGTGGCGCATGAGGGTGTCCATGGCGAAGCGGGAAAAATGCGCCAGGTCGGCGACCTGGATGCGCAGCAGGTAATCCATGTCGCCCGACATGGCGTAGCACTCCACCACTTCGGGCCAGAGTTGCACGTCGCGGGCGAAGTCGTTCATGGGCGCGTGGCTGGATCCGCTGGTCTTGTTGAGGCGGATGTTCACGTAGGCCAGCAGGCCCAGCCCGACCTTTTCGGCGTCGATGAGCGCCACGTATTTCTTGATGAACCCTTTTTCTTCCAGACGCCTGACCCGGCGCAGGCAGGGACTGGGGGACAGGGACACGCGATCGGCGAGCTCCTGGTTGCTCAGGCGCCCGTCGCGCTGCAATTCGGCCAGTATCCGGAGATCTGTCCGATCGAGCTCTATGTCAGACATATTCTTGCCTCCAATAGGTATATTTCGGCAATATTATTGCTCAAACACCACAGTTTTGCGCCATCTTTGCAATTGTCTGCCTGGGTTTCCTTCCTACAATCTCTTCCTCAGACAGGACGCCGAGGCGTCTTCGAACAACGATGCAAGGGAGCAGACAATGAGCAGCGCCTTCCAGCCCTGGGACAACCCGATGGGCACCGCCGGGTTTGAATTCATTGAATACGCCGCGCCGGACCCCGCGGCGTTGCGCAAGGTTTTTGAAACGCTGGGCTTCAAAGCCATCGCGCGCCACCGCCACAAGGACGTGACCCTGTACCGCCAGGGCGGCGTGAATTTCCTGATCAATGCGGAGCCCGATTCTTTCGCGCAGCGGTTCGCGCGCCTGCACGGTCCATCGATCTGTGCCATTGCGTTCCGGGTGCAGGATGCCAACGCGGCGTACAAGCGCGCGCTGGAACTGGGCGCCTGGGGCTTCGATTCGCACAGCGGCCCCATGGAACTGAACATTCCCGCCATCAAGGGGATCGGCGATTCGCTGATCTACCTGGTGGATCGCTGGAAAGGCAAGGAAGGCCATGGCGGCATCGGCGACATCAGCATCTATGACGTGGATTTCGTGCCGCTGGATCCGGCCAACGCCAAGTCCGACCTGACGCACCGCGGCGCGGGACTGACCCTGGTCGACCACCTGACCCACAACGTGCACAAGGGCCGCATGGCGGAATGGGCGGAGTTCTATGAGCGCCTGTTCAACTTCCGCGAAGTGCGCTATTTCGACATCGAAGGCAAGGTCACCGGCGTGAAGTCCAAGGCCATGACCTCGCCCTGCGGCAACATCCGCATCCCGATCAACGAGGAAGGCACGGACGAGAAGGGCCAGATCCAGGAATACCTGGACCTGTACCGTGGCGAAGGCATCCAGCATATCGCCATGGCGACCGACGACATCTATGCCACGGTGGAAGCGCTGCGCGCCAACGGCGTGGCGTTCCTGGACACGCCGGACACCTATTACGAACTGCTGGACCGCCGCCTGCCCGGCCACGGCGAGGATGTGGGCCGTCTGCAGAAGAACCGCATCCTGCTGGACGGCGCCCCCGACGGCGGCCTGCTGCTGCAGATCTTCACCGAGAACCAGATCGGCCCCATCTTCTTCGAGATCATCCAGCGCAAGGGCAACGACGGTTTCGGCGAGGGCAACTTCAAGGCCCTGTTCGAGTCGATCGAACTGGACCAGATGCGCCGCGGCGTGCTCAAGGCGGTCGAGTAAGAACTTCCCCTGGCAGCGCCGGCCTCCTGCATGAGCCGGCGCCGGCCCTTGAAACCTCGCCTGCCCGGCGAGGTTTTTTTGCCATGGAGAACCGCAAGCAAGCCGGCCGGTGCGGCGGCAGGCTCAGCGGCTCAGGCGGTCCTGGAACTGCTTGCGGAACTTCGCCACCTTGGGCGCGATGACGAACTGGCAGTAGCCCTGTTCGGGATGCAGCGCGAAGTAGTCGCGGTGGTAGTCTTCGGCAGGCCAGAAGGTGGCCGGCGGCAACAGCCTGGTGACGATGGGCGCGTCGTAGATTTTCTGCGCCTCGACCTCGGCGATGACGGCCTGCGCCTGGTCGCGCTGCGCGTCGCTCTGCCAGAAGATGGCGGATTCGTACTGCGGACCGACGTCGTTGCCCTGGCGGCCCGGCGTGGTGGGGTCGTGCGTGGCGAAGAAGACGCGCAGCAGGTCGCCGTAGGACAGCACGGCAGGATCGAACTCGATCCGCGCGACTTCGATATGGCCGGTGTCTTTGCCGCACACCTGCTCGTAGGTGGGGTTGTCCACGTGTCCGCCGGCATAGCCGGGCAACACGCTGACGACCCCTTTCAGGTCCTTGAAGACCGCTTCCACGCACCAGAAGCAGCCGCCGCCCAGGACGGCGACCTCACGACCCGGGGTTGCTTGTTCCGCCATGATGATTTCCTTTTCGATGAATGGCCGCTTCAGGCCGGAGCCGGGCCGGGATCAGGGTTTCGCGGGCGCGAGAGAGAGAATCCACTCGGCCAGGCGATGAGCGTCGTCGGGGCTGACTTGCGTCTGCGCCGGCATGGGCACGGCGCCCCAGGCACCCCGCCCGCCGCCGCGGATCTTGCCGGCAAGATACTCCACCATGGCGTCGCCCTGGCCCGCATAGCGTTCGGCCACGCTGCGCAGCGGCGGCCCCACCCGCTTTACGTCCACCTGATGGCAAGCCATACAGGCTTTGCGCTTGGCCAGGTCCGGGCCGGTGGTCTGGGCATGAGCCGCGCCCGTTGCCGCCATGCACAGCAAAATCCCCCAAAAACTAGCTCTCAAACGCATCGGTTACTGCCCCACGGCTCGCGGTGCTGGCGAGCCTGCCGAACTTGGCAAGCACACCGCGTGTATAACGCGGCTTGGGCGGAACCCAGGCCTGGCGACGAACCGCCATTTCTTCGTCGCTGATGTTGAGCTGCAGCAGCAGCTTGTGGGCATCGATGGTAACCGAATCGCCCTCCCGTATCAGCGCGATGGGGCCGCCCACGAAGGCTTCCGGCGCCACGTGGCCGACGACCATGCCCCAGGTGCCGCCCGAAAAACGACCGTCGGTGATGAGGCCCACGCTTTCGCCCAGCCCCTGCCCCACCAGCGCCGAGGTGGGTGCCAGCATTTCACGCATGCCGGGACCGCCCTTGGGGCCCTCGTAGCGGATGACCACCACGTCGCCGGCGACGATCCGGCGCGCCATGATGGCTTTCATGGCCTCGTCTTCGGAATCGAAGACCCGCGCCGGTCCGGTGATGACGGGATTCTTCAGGCCCGTGATCTTGGCCACGCAGCCTTCAGGCGAAAGATTGCCCTTGAGGATGGCCAGGTGCCCCTGCGGATACAGGGCCTGGTCGATGGGGCGGATCACGTCCTGCCCGGCGCGGGGCGACGACGGCACGCCGGCAAGCGTTTCGGCGATGGTCTTGCCGGTGATGGTGATGCAGTCGCCGTGCAGCAGGCCCGCGTCGAGCAGCAGCTTCATGACCTGGGGAATGCCGCCCGCGCGATGCAGGTCGGTGGCGACGTAGCGCCCCGAGGGCTTGAGGTCGCAGATCACGGGCACGCGCTGGCGGATGCGCTCGAAATCGTCGATGGTCCATTCGACTTCGGCCGCGTGGGCAATGGCCAAGAAGTGCAGCACCGCATTGGTCGAGCCGCCGGTGGCCATGATGACCGACACCGCGTTTTCGATGGATTCACGGGTGATGATGTCGCGCGGCCGCAGGTTGCGCCGCACGGCCTCGACCAGCACGCGCGCCGATTCCGCCGCCGAGGCGACCTTTTCTTCGTCCTCGTTGGCCATGGTGCTCGAATACGGCAGGCTCATGCCCAGCGCCTCGAAGGCGGAACTCATGGTGTTGGCCGTGTACATGCCGCCACAGGAACCCGAACCCGGAATGGCGCAGCGCTCTATCTGCCTGAAATCCGCTTCGTCCATGCGGCCCATGGTGTATTCGCCCACGGCCTCGAACACCGACACGATGGTGAGGTCCTGGCCCTTGTAGCGCCCCGGCTTAATGGTGCCGCCATAGACGTAGATGCCCGGCACGTTCATGCGCGCGAGCGCGATCATGCCGCCCGGCATGTTCTTGTCGCAGCCGCCGATGACGACCACGCCGTCCATCCACTGGCCCTGGGCGGCGGTTTCGATACAGTCGGCGATGACCTCGCGCGAGACGAGGGAGTATTTCATGCCTTCGGTGCCCATGGACATGCCGTCGGAAACGGTGGGCGTGCCGAAGACCTGGGGATTGGCCCGCGCCTGGCGGATGGCGGCGATCGCCGCGTCTGCCAGACGCTGCAGCCCGCTGTTGCAGGGGGTGATGGTGGAATGGCCATTGGCCACGCCGATCATCGGGTTTTCGAAATCGGCTTCCTGGTATCCCAGGGCGTAATACATGGCGCGGTTGGGCGCGCGCTCGACCCCCTGGGTGACATGGCGGGAACGTTCGTTGTTCGGCATGGTCTGGTCTCCTGTCGGCCTTCGGGGCTCAGATGCGGCAGACGGGGGCCGGCGGGCGGGCCGGCTCTCGGGGCGCGGGTCTTCGCGGCTTGCCGGTTATTATCATTCAACTTTTTTCTGCCGGGCGGAACATGCTGCAATATCCCCAATTCGACCCCGTGGCCCTGCGCATCGGGCCTCTGGCCATTCATTGGTACGGCCTGATGTACCTGGTTGGCTTCGCCCTCGTTTATCTGCTGGGCCGCCGGCGGATCGTGCATGGGCACGCCACGCCGCTGACCGCGCGCGATCTCGAAGACCTGATCTTCTACAGCGTGCTGGGGGTGGTGCTCGGCGGACGGCTGGGCTATGTCCTGTTCTACAAGCCCGACTACTACATGGCGCACCCGCTGGAGGTCCTGTATCTCTGGGAAGGCGGCATGTCGTTCCACGGCGGCCTGATCGGCGTGATCCTTGTGATGTTGCTGTTCGCGCGCAAGAAGTCGCTGCCTTTTTTCGCGGTGAGCGATTTCATCGCGCCGCTGATCCCGCTGGGGCTGGGTTTCGGCCGCCTGGGCAATTTCATCAACGGCGAGCTGTGGGGCCGGCCCGGCAATGTGCCGTGGGCCATGGTGTTCCCGCAAAGCGGCGACGGCCTGCCGCGCCATCCGTCGCAGCTCTACGAGCTGGGGCTGGAAGGCATCGTGCTCTTCGCGCTGATGTGGTGGTTTTCCAGCAAGCCGCGCCCGCTGGGACAGGTGAGCGCGCTGTTCCTGATCGGCTACGGAACCTTCCGCTTCCTGGTGGAGTTCACCCGCGAGCCGGACAATTTCCTGGGCCTGCTCGCGGGCGGGTTGAGCATGGGCCAGTGGCTGTCCCTGCCCATGGTGGCGCTGGGCGCCGTGCTCTTCGTGTTTACTGCAAAACGATCGTCCCATTGACGGCCACGCTCACCGTGACGTTGCCCGCATCGAGGGGAACGTCCGGGCTGTAGGCGCCGCCGGCGTCCTTGGCCATGGCCTGGGTGGCCATCATGCGCGGCATGGGCGCCGCGCCGCCCGAACCGCCGAGCTCGAGCTTGCTCAGGCGGTAGCCCGTGAATCCGAACGCGTTGGCGGCCGCCAGGGCGCGCTCCTTGAAAGCCTGGGCGGCTTCCTTGAGCAGCTTGCGCTCTTCGGCCTCGCGCGCGGCGCGCGACAGCGAGAAGCTGATGTTGCTGATGGCCGTCTTGTCGGACAGCCTGGACGCCAACGCGGCCGCGGCATCGAAATCCTTGGATTCGAGAATGATCTCTCCCTGGCCGCGCCAGGAGCTGATCTTGCCCTTGTTATTGGTATTGGGCCAGACGTGGAAACCGCCCGTGCGCACGTCGACGCCCTTGGTTTCCCGCGCGCGCTTGGCGACGTCGTCCAGGGCGGCGGTGAGCTTCTTGCCGGCCGCGGGCTGGTCGGGCGCATCCACTTCCGCGGACAGCGTGATGCGGACGGTGTCCTGCTTGACTTCGGAGGAGGCCATGGCCTGCAGCGTCATTTCAGGTGCGCGGCTGGCCGGCGCCTCGGCGGCCGGGTTGTCTTGCGCCTGCGCGAAAGCGGGCTGGGCCGCGCCGATGGCGGCCACGGCCGCGCACGCCGCGCCGAGACGGGTCAGCGAGGAGAGTGGATTCTTGAGCATGGACGGGTCCTGGAAGCGAGGACAAGGAAGGGAAGGAAAAAACGTCTGGGAACGTCCGGGGAGGGATCCGGAGCGACCTGCGCCATGGCAGGTCCGCCAGGAAAGATGCCCCACCTGTGCCGTCTAGGCCGGCATCTCGAACCGTGAGGTTCAAGGTGGTCGCGTTCCGTAGAGCTTCGGGTTCGTCTACGGGAGACGATCGCGCCCGCTCTGCACTCCCGCAACCAATATGCCATAAGACATAGGTTCAGAGAATGTATGGCCAAGTCACGAACACGGCAGGGACAAACTGAAAATACTGCGTGGAACGGTACTGCGCCGCGCCGCCCGCGGCGGCTACAGCAGCTTTTCCTGACCCGACAAGGCGTCATCGAGTACTGCGTTCATGTCCTCGATTCTACGCTTGAAGTCGCCGACCGCCAAACCGCCCAGCGGGCCGTCGGGCGCCTTCATGGCCAGCAGCTCGCCCGCGATCTGCAGGGCGGCCATGACGGCGATGCGTTCGTTGCTCGACACCTTGCCCGTGCCCTGGATGCGCAGCATGAGCTGGTCTACGTGCCGGACCGCGGCCAGCAGCGTGGGTTTTTCCTCGGGCGAGCAGGCCAGCGAATAATCGCGCCCGAGTATGGTGACATCTATGCGTTCCATCAGTGTTGCTCTCCAGACGGCGCGCCCGGCAGGCGGGCCAGCACGGCGTCGATGCGCTCGCGGGCCGAGGCGGCCGCCACGCGCAGCCGCTGCAATTCGGTGTCGCGGCTCTGCAGGCTGCCTTGCAGCTCGCTCTCGCGGGCGGCGTAGCGGGCTTCCAGCGACTGGCGCTCGGAGATTTCACGCGCGAGCTGCTCGCGCAGGGAAGACTCGACCTGCTGCGCCTGCTCCAGCATGGCGCTGACGGCGCCGTCGTGATCGCGCAGCTTCGCTTGCAGCTCGGTGATTTCGGCTTCGCGCTCGGCGGCCCGCTGCTTGAGCGTGCGCTGTTCCGCTTCGAAGTCATTCACGCGTGCGCGCAACGCGTCACGCTCGGCGTGGAGTTGCCGGGTGCGTTGCACCAGTTGCCCGATCCGGGCGGCGAGTTGGTCTAGGTCTTGCAGCATGGGCGCTATCGTAAACCATCCTGAACCTGATCGGGCCTCTTCACGCAAGGTGAGAAACCCGGCAATATTCAGTAGGAAATGTCTCTGGGATTACTGCGGGCTATCGCGCGGCGCGAACGTTAACCGATTCCGGCCGCACTGGAAAAGTCCTGTTGGAACCAGGGATTCATCCTTGCGGCGGATGGACAAAACCAAAGCGTGCGGTCCCGTCCGCGCGCGCCGGCAACGAACATGCCCGCACCGCCGCAACCGCCGGCCGCGCCGAAACCGCCACAGCCGCTTTCGCTTTTCTTTCGCCTAACTTTCACTTAGCTTTCAAATAGCCCTCAATCTGGCCGCCCCGTAACATTTGGGGGTCAGGAGTTCCCGTATTTTAGGGAAAACCCCAAGCTTTCACACAGCTTACAGGGTTTGCAGCATGCCGACGCTCCATTACCATTCGGCCTTTCAAGAAGCCCGGCCTTCGCTTTCATAAGAATTCATGGCACGCCCAAGTGCCTTTTTTGTGCCTGTCATTTGTCTTTCGGCATCCCGGCAGCGCCACCCGTTTTTTCATCTACATGCTGTAAACAGGAGCCAACCAATCATGCAGCTACGAAATCGACAGGATTTCTGGTCGGGGGTGATGTTCATCGCCCTCGGACTGGGATTCGCCTGGGGCGCAACGAGCTATCAAATGGGCACCGCGGCCCGCATGGGTCCGGGATACTTTCCTTTCTGGCTGGGCCTGGTGCTCGCGCTGCTGGGGGCGATCGTCCTGCTGGGCTCGCTTTCCAAGAACGCGGAAGACACGCATGTCGACAAGTTCGACTGGCGCATCGTATTTCTCATCGTCGGATCCGTGATCTTCTACGGCCTGGTGCTGAAGTTCCTGGGCGTATACATCTCGGTCTTCCTGCTGGTGGTCATCTGCAGCATGGCCAGCCATGAGTTCAACCTCAAGGTCGCTGTCGCCAACGGCATCTTCCTCGTCGTGTTCACCTATCTGGCGTTCATCAAGGGTCTGGGACTCATCTTCCCGCTGTGGCCGTCGTTTCTGGGTAATTAAGTAAGGAGCTACCGGTCATGGAATTGCTGGATCACCTGATGATGGGTTTCTCGGTGGCGTTCACGCCCGAGAACCTCGCCTACGCCCTGCTGGGCTGCATTCTGGGCACGCTGATCGGCGTGCTGCCGGGCATCGGCCCGGTTCCCACCATCGCGATGCTGCTGCCGATCACGTACGTGCTGCCTCCGGTGGCCGGCCTGATCATGCTGGCGGGCATCTACTACGGCGCGCAGTATGGCGGCTCGACCACGGCCATCCTGGTCGCGCTTCCGGGCGAAACGTCCGCCGTGGTGACGGTGCTGGACGGGCACCAGATGGCGCGCAACGGACGCGCGGGCGCCGCGCTGGCCATCGCCGCGCTGGGTTCGTTCTTCGCCGGCTGCGTGGCCACCCTGCTGCTGGCCGCCTTCGCGCCCCCGCTGGCCGAGGTCGCCTTCAAGTTCGGCCCTGCGGAATACTTCTCGCTGATGTGCCTGGGCCTGGTGGGCGCCGTGGTGCTGGCTTCGGGCTCGCTGCCCAAGGCCATCGCGATGATCATCCTCGGCCTGCTGCTGGGCATGGTGGGCACCGACGTGAACTCGGGCGTGGCGCGCTATGACTTCGGCATCCCCGAGCTGCAGGACGGCATCGACTTCGCCATCGTGGCCATGGGCGTGTTCGGCTTCGCCGAAATCATGACCAACCTCGAGCAGAAGGAAAACCGCGTCGACATCACCGACAAGATCGGCTCGCTGTACCCCAACAAGCAGGAATTCAAGGAAGCGGCCCCGGCCGTGGTCCGCGGCACGGCGCTGGGTTCGGCGCTGGGCATCCTGCCGGGCGGCGGCGCGGTGCTGTCCTCGTTCGCCTCCTATACGCTGGAAAAGAAGATCTCCAAGAATCCGGAGCGCTTCGGCAAGGGCCACCCCGCGGGCCTGGCCGGCCCCGAGTCGGCCAACAACGCCGCCGCGCAGACCTCGTTCATCCCGCTGCTGACCCTGGGTATCCCGGGCAACGCCGTGATGGCCCTGATGGTCGGCGCGATGACCATCCACAACATCCAGCCCGGCCCGCAGGTCATGACCAGCCACCCCGAGCTGTTCTGGGGCCTGATCGCCTCCATGTGGATCGGCAACCTGATGCTGGTGGTGCTGAACCTGCCGCTGATCGGCCTGTGGGTCAAGCTGCTGAAAGTGCCCTACCGCATCCTGTTCCCGGCGATCCTGGTGTTCTGCACGATCGGCGTGTATTCGCTGAACTACAACTCGTTCGACATCTTCACCACCGCCATCTTCGGCATCGTGGGCTACCTGTGGGCCAAGCTGAAGTGCGAAGGCGCCCCGCTGCTGCTGGGCCTGGTGCTGGGCCCCATGATGGAAGAAAACTTCCGTCGCGCCCTGCTGCTGTCGCGCGGCGACTTCTCCACCTTCGTGACGCGCCCGCTGTCGGCCACCCTGCTGGCGATCGCGGTGTTCCTGGTGGTGCTGGTGGCGCTGCCCGCCATCCGCAAGAAGCGCGAAGAAACCTTCGTCGAGGAAGACTGATCCGCGTGCTCCGGACCGCCCCGCGGGCGGTCCCACGCGATCTGGAACCCCGGGGCCCGCCCCGGGGTTTCTTTTTGCGCCATCGTCACAAATTTCCAATAAAAACAATGCGCTACAAAATGTGCAACCCCGGCGGACTTCTACGTTAAGCTACGGGTTTACCCCCAAGCGATCGTTCGCCATGAATTTCGACTGGAGCAACCCCTATCTCACGACGCGGATTCCAGTATTTGCCCGCAACATCGTCGCAACCTCGCAGCCCCTGGCCGCTCAGGCCGGACTGCGCATCCTGTCCCAGGGCGGAAACGCCGTGGACGCGGCCATCGCCGCGGCGGCCACGCTGGCGCTGACCGAGCCGGTCAGCAACGGCCTGGGCTCGGACTGCTTTGCCATCGTCTGGGACGGCTCCCGCCTGCACGGGCTCAACGCCTCCGGCACCGCCCCCACGGCCTGGAACCCCGATTATTTCCGCCGCAAGCACCAGGGGCGGATCCCCATGCGCGGCTGGGACAGCGTGACGGTGCCCGGCTGCGTGGCAGGCTGGGCGGCGTTGCACGAAAAACTGGGCCGGCTCGCGTTTGCCGACATCCTGGCGCCGGCCATCGAGTATGCCGAACGCGGCTTTGCGGTAAGTCCCGTGGTGCAGCGGAAGTGGGCCGCGCAGGCCGACCTGCTGCAGCCCCAGCCGGGCTTCGCCGAACACTTCCTGCCGCGCGGGCGCGCGCCGCAGGTGGGCGAACACTTCGTGCTGCGCGGCGCCGCCGACACGCTCAAGCGCATCGCCGCCACCACCGGCCGCGATTTCTACGAGGGCGAAACCGCGCACAAGCTGGTGGCTCACGCCCAGGCGCACGATGCCGCGCTCACGCTGGCGGACCTGGGCGACTATGCGCCGCAGTGGGTCGAGCCCATCGGCATGGCCTACCGCGGCCACACCGTGCACCAGATCCCCCCCAACGGCCAGGGCATCGCGGCGCTGATCGCCCTGGGCATCCTGCAGCACTTCGACCTGGCGTCGCGGCCCGTCGACCATCCCCAGACCCAGCACATCCTCATTGAAGCCGTGAAGCTGGCCTTCGCCGACGTGTACGCCCAGGTGGCCGACGCGCGCCACATGCGCGTCACGCCCGCGCAGATGCTGGACCCCGCCTATCTGGCGCAGCGGGCCCGCCTCATCGACCTGGACCGCGCCCAGGACTTCGCCGCCGGCCATGCGCCCCAAGGCGGCACGGTGTATCTCACGACGGCGGACCGCTGCGGCATGATGGTGAGCTTCATCCAATCCAACTACATGGGCTTCGGGTCGGGCGTGGTGGTGCCGGGCACGGGCGTCAGCCTGCAGAACCGCGGATGCGGCTTCAGCACCGAACCGTCGCATCCCAACGTGGTGGCGGGCGGCAAGCGGCCTTTCCACACCATCATTCCGGCGTTTCTCATGCGCGACGGCGCGCCGCTCATGAGCTTCGGCGTCATGGGCGGCAAC
Source organism: Achromobacter sp. DMS1 (assembly GCF_001270295.1). NCBI lineage: Bacteria > Pseudomonadati > Pseudomonadota > Betaproteobacteria > Burkholderiales > Alcaligenaceae > Achromobacter > Achromobacter sp. DMS1. Next base: position 46,882 of record NZ_LHSJ01000019.1, read on the forward strand.
ATGCAGCCGCAAGGCCAGGTGCAGGCGCTCGTGCGCATGCTCGATTACGGCCAGCAGCCCCAGGCCGCCTGCGACGCGCCGCGGTGGAAGTGGAATCACGGGCTGGCGGTGGACGTGGAGCCGGCGCTTTCCGCCCAGGCGGCACAGGGCTTGCGGGTGCGCGGGCACGTGCTCGAAGGCATGGACGATCCGTATATGGATTTCGGCTCGGGCCAGTTCATCTGGCGCCTGGGGGATCCCGCCGTGGACGGCTACGTGAGCGCCAGCGACAGCCGCCGCGACGGACTCGCCGCGGGCTTTTGATTGCGTTAAGGTTAGGGGCTGTTCGCCCTACGGCCTTTTCTCACCATCCCATATCAAGCGGAGCCTTCTGCATGGCATCGATCGGCACCAAGAACTACGAACCCACCGTGGCCCGGAAAGTCGCCTTCCTGGGCCTGGGCGTCATGGGGCTGCCCATGGCCGGCCACCTGGCGCGCGCCGGGCACGACGTGACCGTCTACAACCGCAGCCCTGGAAAAGCGCGGGCCTGGGTCGAGGAATTCGGCGGGCGCAGCGCCCCCACCCCGCGCGAGGCAGCGGCACCGGCGCGCAAATCGTGTTCGCCTGCGTGGGCAACGACGACGAGTGGCCAGCGTGGTGCTGGGCGCGGATGGCGCGTTTGCGGGCATGGCCCCGGGCGCGGTGTTCGTCGATCACACCAGGCCTCGGCCGACGTGGCGCGCGAACTGTACGCCAAGGCCAAGGAACTGGGGCTCAACTTCGTGGATGCCCCCGTTTCCGGGGGCCAGGCGGGCGCGGTCAACGGCGTGCTGACCATCATGTGCGGCGGCGAGCAGGCGGTGTTCGACGCCATCAAGCCGGTGGCCGAGGCGTTCGGCCGGGCGGTCACGCTGGTGGGCGCGCCGGGCGCAGGCCAGCTCGCCAAGATGGTCAACCAGATCTGCATCGCGGGCATCGTGCAGGGCTTGTCGGAAGCCATTGCGTTCGGCCAGGCCGCCGGACTCGACATGAAGCTGGTGCTCGATGTCATCAGCAAGGGCGCGGCGCAGAGCTGGCAAATGGAGAACCGCGGCGGCACGATGGTCGACGACAAGTTCGACTTCGGCTTTGCCGTGGACTGGATGCGCAAAGACCTGGGGCTGGTGCTGGCCGAGGCCCGCAACAACGGCGCGCGCCTGCCCCTGACGGCCCTGGTCGACCAGTTCTATGGCGATGTGCAGAAAATGGGCGGCGGCCGCTGGGACACCTCCAGCCTCATCAAGCGCCTGCGCGACTGACCCGCGCTCCGGCAAACCCGGCCCCGCACCGGCGCGAGGCCGCCGCCGGGCTTCAGGCAGCCTGCAGGCCGTCGACGGGCGCGTGCAGGCCGAGCGCGTCGATGCGTTCCCGCGCCTGGGCGAGCCCTTCCAGCACCGACGCCTCGCCCATCGCCATGCCTTCGGCGGCGATGAACGTCACGTTGTCCATGCCCAGAAAGCCCAGTATCTGGCGCAGGTACGGCGTCAGCGTGTCGGACGCCGTGCCCGCGGCCTTGCCGCCCCGCGACGTCAGCACGACGACTTCCTTGCCCTTTACCAGCCCTTCGGGCACGCCCTCTGGCGTATAACGGAACGTGACTCCCGCACGGGCCACCTGGTCGAGGTAGCTCTTGAACTGCGCAGGCAGGCTGAAGTTGTAGACAGGCACGGCGAAAACGATACGGTCGGCCTGCATCAGCTCGGCCACCAGCGCGTCGCTGCGCTCGACGATGCGTTGCTGCTCCACGCTGCGGGTTTCCGGCGGCGTGAAGAGCGCGCCCGCGGCGGCTCCGTCGAAGTACGGAATGGGATCGGCCGCCAGGTCGCGCACGGTAATGCGCGCGGCGGGATCGCCCTGCTTCACGCGCAGGACCAGGTGATCGGCCAGCTTCCGGCTGTGGGAGCGCTCGCCAAGAATCGAGGACAGGATGACGAGGGTATGCATGAGGGATATCTCCAGGTTCGGTCGCCCGGCGCCGGCGATCGGACCGGCGGCTGCGCAGGCATGGGCTCCACTGTAGACCCTCGAATTATTTACATAAACAGGGGTATGATGAACTGTTCGTTCCACTGATAGAACAGCCATGCAAGACCTCAACGATCTCTATTATTTCTCCCAGGTGGTGGAGCAAGGCGGTTTCAGCGCCGCGGCCCGGGTGCTGGACATCCCGAAGTCGCGCCTGTCGCGCCGGATTTCGCATCTGGAAGAAAACCTCGGCGTGAGGCTGCTGCAGCGGACCACCCGGCGGTTGCGCCTTACCGCGGCGGGAGAACGCTATCTGCGGTATTGCAAGGAAATGGCCGCCTCCGCACGCGCGGCCGAAGACGCCATGCGGCAGCTGCAGGCCGAGCCGGCCGGACCCGTGATCGTCAGCTGCCCCGTTTCCATTGCCCAGGACGTGCTGCGCCCATCCTGCCCGAGTTTCTCGACGCCTGGCCGGCGATTTCGGTGCAGCTGCTGGTGACGAACCGCCGCGTGGACCTCATCCGCGAAGGCGTGGACCTGGCGCTGCGGGTGCGCACCAAGCTCGATACCGACGCCGAACTCGTGGTGCGCCGCCTGGGAACGGCGCGCGGCACGCTGGTGGCCAGCCCGGGTTACGTACAGCGCCATGGCGCGCCCGAGACGCCCCAGGACCTGGCCTCGCACATCACGCTCAGCTTCAGCGATCCGCAGAGCGAAGTGCACTGGCCGCTGCGCAACGACAAGGGCGAAGAGGTCGTGCTGGACCTCAAGCCCCAGCTTTCGTGCAACGACTTCATCGTGCTGACCACCGCCGCGGTGCGCGGGCGCGGCATCGCCCTGCTGCCATCGATCGCCACGCGCGAGGCGCTGCGGCGCGGACAGCTCGTGCAGGTGCTGCCGCAATGGCAGTCTCCCGAAGGCATCGTGCACTGCATCTATCCGTCGCGCCGGGGCATGATGCCAGCCGTGCGCACGCTGCTCGATTTTCTTTCGCAGCGCCTGCCCGAAACCTACCAGCGCATGGAGCGCCTGCCCGCCGCGAACGAAGACTAGGACGCGCCGGCTCCGAAAAGCCTGGCCCGCTCCGGCCGTTCAATAGCCCCGTCCGCGCTCCACCACGCCGGTAATGGCTTCGCCGCGCATGAGAGCCGCCACCTTGCCGGCGATCTGCGCGATGCTTTCGTCGCGCAGGGTGCGGGCGGCGATGTGCGGGGTGACGTGCACGCGCGGATCGCGCCAGAACGGATGGTCGGCCGGCAGGGGCTCGGTGCGGAAGACGTCCAGCGTGGCGCCCGCGATCTCGCCCTCTTCCAGCATGGCGACCAGGTCTTCCTCGACCAGATGCTCGCCGCGCCCCACGTTGACCAGGTGCGCGCCCGGCAGCAGGCGCGAGAGGGTGTCGCGGTTGAGGATGTCCTGCGTGTCGGGGGTAAGCGGCAGCACGTTGATCAGGAAGCGGGTGCGCGCCAGGAAATCCGGCAGGGCCTCGCGGCCCGCGTAGACCTCCACGCCGGGAATCTCGCGCGGCGTGCGGGCCCAACCGGCCACGGGATAGCCGAAATCGGCCAGCACGGCGGCCACGCGCGCGCCCCACTTGGCCCAGGCCCAGCACGCCCCACGGGCCAGTCGGCCTGGCGCGTGCCGTCGCGCGTGTCCCAGTGCTGCCGGGCCTGCGCCTGGTCGAAGGCTTCGAAGTCGCGCTCGACGCGCAGCAGCGCATACAGCGCGTACTCCGCCATCTGCACCGCCATGCCCGCGTCTTCGAGGCGAACGATGCGCACGTGCGGCGGAATCTCGGGCATCTTGAGCAGCGCGTCGACGCCGGCGCCGAGATTGAAGAGCGTGTGCAGCCCGGTTTCGTGGGCGAAAAGCTCGGCCGGCGGACGCCAGACCAGCGCGGCCTGCGCGCCGGAGGGCGGCCCCTCGGGGTTCCAGACGGAAATGCGGCAGCCGGGCATGGCGGCTTGCAGCAGCGGAACCCAGGCGTCGGGGTCGTGATGCGGACAGGCGAAAAGAATGTGCATGGGCGTCGGAAGAAAATTCGGGCCTACGGAAACGCAAGCATGAGGGATCGCGGCGCGCAAAGCAAACGGCCCGGCGCAAGCGGATCAAATGCAAAAACCCCCGAAGGTTGGATTCGTCCAACTTTCGGGGGCCAGTTCACAGGGCCGGGCCGTTCGATTGCCGCACGGCGGCGGCCGCGTCAGGCGGCCGGAACGGCCAAGGGCTTCTTGCCCTTGCCGCGGCCGCGCCGGACAAAGGCCCAGACCTGCACCAGGATGAGCAGCGCGCTGGCGGCGATGAACCACGCGCTGATGGGACGCTCGACGAACACCGACAGGTCGCCGCGCGACAGCAGCAGCGCGCGGCGGAAGTTCTCTTCCACCATGGGGCCCAGCACGAAGCCCAGCAGGATCGGCGCCACGGAGAAATCCAGCGACATCAGGATCGCGCCGATCACGCCGAAGGCCAGCACTTCCCAGATCTGGAAAAGGTTGTTCTGGGTGCTGAACACGCCCACCGCGATGAAGAACAGCGCGGACGGGAACAGGTAGCGGTACGGCACCTGCAGCAGTTTCACCCACACGCCGATCAGCGGCACGTTGAGCACCATGAGCAGCACGTTGCCCACCCAGAAGCTGGCGATCAGGCCCCAGAAGATGTCCGGGTGCTCGGTGATGAGCTGGGGACCGGGCTGGATGCCCTGGATCAGCAGCGCGCCCAGGATCAGCGCCATTACGGCGTCGCCGGGAATGCCCAGGCTCATCGTGGGAATGAAGTCGACCTGCGTCTTGGAATGCGAGGACGCCTCGGGCGCGGCCACGCCGGCGATCATGCCGGTGCCGAATTTCTCGGGCGTCTTGGACACCTTGCGCTCCAGCGCATAGGCCACGAAGGTAGTGATGGTCGGGCCGGTGCCGGGCATGGCGCCGAAGACCGTGCCCACCATGGTGCCGCGAACCATGGGCCAGAAGGCTTTTTTCAGTTCCTGGCGCGACGGGCGCATGTCGCGCAGGCTGAGCTTGGCGCCGCTGCCGATGATGGACATGCGGTTGACGCTCATCAGGAAGTCGGCCACGCCGAACAGGCCCATGGAAATGGCCACCAGCTCCAGGCCGTCGGAGAGGTCGAGCAGCCCGAACGAAAAGCGGATGGTGCCCGTGTTGACGTCCGTGCCCACCACGCCGCACATGAGGCCGAAGATGGTCATGGCCACACCCTTGAGCGGCGAGCCGCGCGACATCGTGGCCCCGGCCAGCAGGCCCAGCAGCATGATGGAGAAGATCTCCGTCGGGCCGAACTTGAACGCCACTTCCACCAGCAGCGGCGAGGCGAAGATCATGACGATGATGCCCACCGAGGCCGCGAAGAAGGAACAGATCATCGTGATGCCCAGCGCCGTGCCCCCCTTGCCCTGCTTGGTCATGGGGTAGCCGTCCAGGCAGGTCACCGCGTGCGGCGGGTGCGAAGGCAGGTTGAGCAGGATCGCGCCAATGGCGCCGCCGTACTGCGAGCCGTAGAAGATGCCGGCCAGCATGAGAATGGCGGGCACGGGATGCATCACGTAGGTGAGCGGCAGCAGAATCGAAATGGCCGACAGCGCGCCCATGCCGGGCAGCACGCCGATGAGGTTGCCCACCAGCACGCCGAAGAACGACCACATCAGGTTGTGGAGCTGGAAGGCAACGCCGAAGCCGTACCAGAGGTCAGTCAGGGATTGGGAAATCATGGCGCATCAGCCCCAGCGAAAGAGCGGAAGCTGCAGTTGCAGCGCCCACCAGAAAACGACCACCGCGATGACGGACATGCCCACCGACAGCAGCAAGGCCTGCTTGATCGTGTTGGTCCGGTCGCCCAGGGCGGAAATGAAAACGATGGCGAAGGTGGCCGGCAGCAGGCCGCCGTAGTGGCCCAGCAGCAGGAACGCCAGGATGCCCAGCAGGATGCAGATGCCGCCGCGCAGGTCGGGCAGGCCGTGCGGATGGCCCTCGACCGGCGCTTCCGCTTCGTCGCCGCCGCTGCTGCGCGCCGACATGGCGATCAGCAGCCCCGTGAGCGCGAGCAGTCCGCCCAGCGCGGCCGGAAAGAATCCCGGTCCCATATGGCTCAATGTGCCGATGTGGTAACCGGTGCCCCCGTAGATCGCCCCCAGGCCGATCAGGACCATCAGGGCGCCCCCGTAGTAGTCCTTTCTATTTGATGTTTGCACTTCCATCCTCCAGATGCAGGGCCGTGCCGGCCCTCGATGCGGCGCTCGGGACGATCGCCGCCCGGCCCTTGACGACAGGCCGGCAGGCAGATTACGGAAGGAAGCTGCTAATCCGCTTTCTATAGACTGTCTGCTTCCTGAATCCGGGGGTAATCCCTGATCGCGTCGCGGGCGGGACGGGCGGCTTTTTTGAAAGCGGAAGCAACGCGGAACGGGAAGGCACGTATCGGCGATTTCCATTTCGCCGAGGCGGCCCGCAACCTGAAGCGCCTCGACGCCACGCTGCTGGGTTCGGTGCTGCCGCGTTCCGCCAGCGGACTGAGCGTGCTTGCGCTGCCGCGCGACGTGGAACAGATGCGCGAAGTATCCCTGGCGGACTCGCTGCTGGTCTTCGAGCGCCTGCGGCAGCATTGCGGCGCGGTGCTCACCGATGCGGGCGGCTTCTCCAATGCCAAGTTCATCGCCGCGCTGGCGCGCGTGTCCCAGTACGTCTGGCTGGTCACGGATCAGAGCGTGGGCGCGCTGGTTTCGCTGGCCGGACTGCTGCAGGACCTCGAACGCCTGCACGTGGAACGCGCCAGGCTGGGGCTGGTGGTGAATCGCTACGACGAGCGCTACGGCATGACGGCGCAGCAGATCGCCGAACGCTTCGGGCTGGCGCTGGTGGGCACGCTGCCCGAACGGACGCTGGCGCTGATGACGTGCACGAACCAGGGCCGCCTGCTGCATGAAGAGGCCGAGCGCGACATCTATGTGCGGGGCGTGCAGGCGCTGGCCGACCGGCTCTGCGCCGAGGCGCACGCGGCGCGCGCCGGCTGGCTTGCGTCCTGGTTGCAAGGCATGCCGCGCTGGCCGGCGGCTCATTGATCGGCGGAAGGAATACGTGCGGCGGCACGGGCAAACGACGGACGGCAGACGGACATGATCATGACAGGCACCATCGAGTTCGGCGACGAGGGAGGCGGCGCGCACGCATCGGCCCGCTATCACGAGGTCAAGGGCGCCGCGTACGAGCACCTGCTCTCGCGCATCGAAGAGCTGGGGGCGGAGTTCGGCCGCTGGACCCGGTCGGCCATCCAGGAGTTCGTCGACATCGAGGTGGCCAGCTTCGTGCGGTTGAGGCGCCTGCCCGTCAACGAAGGCGAGGTGCGCGACATCGCCGAGGCGCTCACCAAGGAACTGGCCGGACTGGGGCCGCTGGAGGATCTCCTGGCCGACGCGTCGGTCGAGGACATACTCATCAACGGCTACGACAACGTGTTCGTCTCGCGGCGGGGCGTGCTGGCGCGCGAGAGCCTGCACTTCACCGACAACCAGCACGTGCTGCGCATCGTCCGGCGCATCCTCGCGCCCATCGGCCGCCGGCTGGACGAGTCCTGCCCCATGGTCGACGCGCGCCTGCCGGACGGCGGGCGCCTCAACGTCGTGATCGAGCCGCTGGCCGTCGACGGGCCCATGGTGTCGATCCGCAAGTTCCGCCAGGATCCGCTCAAGCCCGCCGACCTGCTCGCCCTCGGCACCTTCGATGGGGAAATCCACCGGCTGCTCAGCGAGGCCGTGCGCAACCGCTGCAACATCCTCGTTTCCGGCGGCACCAGTTCGGGCAAGACCTCGCTGCTCAACGCGCTGGCCTTCTTCATACCCGAAACCGAGCGCGTGGTGACGGTGGAAGACACGGCCGAACTGTCGCTGAATCATCCGCACGTGGTGCGGCTGGAGGCCCGGCAGGGCGGCTTCGACGCGCCGGCGCCGTCAGCATCCGCGACCTGATCCGCAACAGCCTGCGCATGCGTCCGGACCGCGTGGTGGTGGGGGAAGTCCGCGGCGCCGAAGTGATGGACATGCTGCAGGCCATGAATACCGGCCACGAAGGCTCCATGGCCACCATACACGCCAATTCCCCGCGCGAATGCCTCTACCGCATCGAAATGCTGGCCGGCTTTGCCGGTTTCCAGGGCAGCGAAGACAGCCTGCGGCGCCAGATCGCCAGCGCCCTGGATTTCATCGTGCAGATCGGGCGCCTGTCCAACGGCAAGCGCCGCGTGCTGTCGGTGACCGAGGTCACGGGCATGGGCGACAACGTCATCTCGACGCAGGAGCTGTACCGGCACGAAGCCTATGTCTGTCCCGAAGGCGAAGAGAAAGACCGCTGGAAATGGCTGGGCATACATCCGCACACGCCCAAGCTGGCCCGCTTGCGCACCGAGCCGCGCAAGCCGGACGGCGCGGCCGCGGACGGGCCCGAAGACGGCGGCGGAGGCGGATTCTGGAGCCGGAGGCGATGACGATGCTGGCTTACGTGCTGGGCGGCCTGGCCCTCGTCTCGATGCTCGCCGCGCTGCTGCTGTGCGCGGCACGCGCAACAGCGCGCGCGCCGACACAGGCCAGCTCGGCCTTTCTCGAAAAGCGGCTGAATCCGGGCGCCGCGTCCGCGGAAGGGACCACGCCGTTCGCGCGGAATGCGCGTCCGATGCGCTCGGGCCTGGCGGGATGGGACAGGCTGCTGCTGTGCGCGGGCGTACGCCAGAGCCCGGCGTTCTACGGCAGGCTGGCCGCGCCGGTTGCCGCCGGCACGATGCTGGCCTGGCTGCTGCTGGGACCGCTGTCCGGCGCGGTGGCGCTGGTCGCCTTGTCGGTCGCGGCGTATTTCACGCTCTGGCTCAAGGGCGAGAAGCGCATGCGGCGCATGGCCGCGCAGCTTCCGGCCTTCCTGGACAACGTGGTGCGGCTGGTCACCATCGGCAACAGCATGGCGTCGGCTTTCCAGACGGCGGCCGAGGCGGCCGAAACGCCGTTGCGCGAAGTCGTGGCCACCGCGGCCGGCCTGAGCCGCTCCGCCTGGGAGCTGGACGAGGCGCTGGTCCACGTGTCGCGCATGTACGGCATGAAAGAGCTGTACGTGGTGGCTTCCGTGGTTTCCATCGCCCAGCGTTTCGGCGGCCGCAGCGACCAGGTGCTGGAGCGCATCGCGGCCTTCATGCGCGATGTCGGCCAGGCCCGCAGCGAGCTGTCGGCGAGCTCGGCCGAGATCCGCATGTCGGCGTGGATACTGGCCTTGCTGCCGCTGGCCGTGGGCGCTTTCATCATGGCGGCCAACAACGATCTTTTCATGGGCCTGTGGCGGGATCCGGCCGGTTTCCGGATGCTGGTCATCGCTATCTGCCTGCAGATCGGCGGTTCGTACTGGCTGTACCGCATGGTCAGGGGAATCTAGGGGAAAGGGAAACCATGGCCGCGATAGCGCACCTATCTCCCGCGACGCTGCTGGGCCTGGCGCTGCTGCTGGCGGCGGCCGCGCTCCTGGTCCTGGCGGCGTCCCTGTTCCGCCGGCTGCGGGAGCAGAACCGGACCCGCCAGCTCGTGGACGACGCGCTGGCGGCGCGCAGCCGCCGGGCGGCCCCGGACACCGCCGGCCAGCGNGAGCCTCGTCGAGCTGCGCCTGCACCGCGGCGCGCGCGCCTTCGGAGGCGGCCGCGGCCAACTGCTGCTGGAGCCAGAAGATCAGCCCCAGCCCGATGATCGCGAACAGGAACATGAAGAGCGCCATCAGCACCAGCGAGAATTCGAGCGCGGCCACGCCGCGCTGCCTGGCGCGAAGCGCCGGAATGGGCCGGGGAAGAGCGGCGGCGCCCATCTCACTGCACCCCATCCATCGCGCCGCCGAGCCGCACCAGGGCGCGCGCGCGCAGCACCAGGGAATCCGGAACCAGCGCCTGCCCCAGCAAGGGCAACACGGGTATCAGCGGATGCGCGCCGTAGGCATACGACACCGTGACTTCGGCCTGGTCCTGTTCCAGCGCATGGCCGCTGCAGGCGCCGCCGCCGCTGGCCTGGAGCAGTCCGCCGCTGCCGCACACGGCGACGGCCACCGGCGCCGCGGACAGGGTGGCGATCCAGGCCGACAGATCGAGCGCCGCGTCGCGCGCCGCCTGGGCGCGCGCGTCCAGCGCGTCCAGCGATGAGGCCCCCTCCTGCCATTGCAGCATCCGGCGCGCGCCATCCTGCGCCGCCAGGTTGACGGCGTGCTGCGCGGCGAAGACGAAGCCATAGGTCAGGACCCCGTAGAGCACCACGAAGAACACCACGAATACCAAGCCGAATTCGAGGGAATACACGCCGCGCTGAGCGCGGCCGCTCCCAGATAGGCCGCGTAGGGAATCTGCGCCGAACGGGGCGCCGCGCGCACGGCGGGCACCGTGCGCCAGGCCAGCGAGTGCAGCCCGGCCAGCAGGCTCGCGAACAGCAGCGTCAGCGCCAGCGGCGCCAGTCCGAGCGCCAGGCCGATGACGGCCATGGCCTTGATGTCGCCCGCCCCCATCAGCCGGCGGCGCCAGAGCGGCAGAAAGGCGGCGGGAAACAGCGCGCCGGCAGCGGCCTGCGCCCAGCCGGGCCACGATGGCGGATACGCCCAGCCCTGAACCAGCAGGGCCGCCAGCAGCCACAGCGCCTGCGCGCACAAACCGGCCGCCACCCATACGTTCGGCACGCGCCGCCGCCATAGATCGCAGCCGATCAGCACGCCATTCCAAACCGCGAACATTGCCCACCACAATACTTCCCCTGGACGCAAGCTGTCCCCTTTCGCTTTCGATGCGCACCGCTGCTGGCGCAGGCGGTCGCCGCAGCATTACGGTTCGAACGATTCGAGCTTGGTCTTGATGGTCGTGAACAGCGATTCCAGGCCGTCGGTGAGATAACCGATGGCCACGACCAGGGCAACCGCGATGAGGCCGGCGATCATGCCGTATTCGAGCGCGGTAATGCCGTCCTCGTCTTTCCAGAACTGAACAAATCTGCCTTTCATAGCGAACTCCGTCGGTTTCGATTGATCTGGGATGGACGGAACAGAACCGTCCTGCTCCCGCTACAGCCTCGATCCGGCCTGGCAAGCCGGATCGGGAACGGGATGGGTTGCGCCCGGCGGCTGGACGGCCGGGTCGGTATTCAGATCGATACGCTGCGCGAATCTCTTTCGAAAACGTCCGGACGCGCGCGCATGCGCAGGCGCATGGCGGAAACCGCGGCCGCCGGCGCCGCGGGAAAGACCATGGCAGACAAGGCGGCGCGAAGGCCCGCAACCGGAAACGAGAGCATCCCCAGCCCTTCATGAAACGCGAGAGGCGCGGCATCGCCCGGATTCATGTCTGCTCCTTGCTCGGGTTGCCCCATCCTGCTGATGCAATGGCCCGACACCCGCTTCGGGCCGGTTTCGCCAGGTTCCGGCACATTATTTCAAATGTAATTGGATACTTTTTTATAGTCTCAACTACTACGAATTAATACACATCAGGGTTTATACGGATAAAGGCCATGAGTACGCTTCATTATGTAACGCATATCGATTGATCTGCGAGGAATTGCAAATAGGGCGGCATGATGGGGTATGTTGTCTTGGTTTTTGCAGCAATGAATAATAAATTGATATATAAAATTATTTAAACGGATTATCGGAAACTTATTGTCATTTCCCTTTGGCGCGGCAATTATTACAATGTCAAACATATTCTTTCGTGCCGTCGCAGCGGCGGCCATGGTTCGGGCCGCCACTCCACTTCGACACGACTCGCCGCGCATGGACCGGATACCGCAGACACCACCGCATCCCGTATCGCACCGGCCCCGGAAAATCTCCGCCCGTTCCGCCGCGCTGCTTTCATTGGCGGCCGTGCTGGCTCCGCAGGCTTGCGCGCTGGCCGACGGCCCGCTGCGCGGCAATCCCGTCGATGCGCTTCCGCAAATCGAACGCCCGCCGGCCGCCCAGCCGTCGCCGCCCCGCGTCCAGGTGCAGACGCCCGAACAGATTGCCTTGAAAGCCCGCCTGGCGCAGCGCATCGTCCCGCGCCACTTCGACGTCTCCGGCGCGCACGCCCTGCCGTTCAGCGAGATCTCCGCGCTGTTGGCGCCGCTGGCCGGAAAAGAGATCACGCTGGGCGAGCTCGTGCAGCAGGTGGACCGCATCACCCAGCGCTACCGCGACGCCGGCTATCCGTTGTCCTTCGCGCTGGTGCAGAACCAAAGCTTCGCCGACGGGCTGGTGGTGGTGACCGTGGTGGAAGGCTATGTGTCGGACGTGCGCATCGACGGCGATATCGGCAACGCCCGGGACCGCCTGGAGGCGCTGGCCGGCCCTCTGAAAGCCGAGCGCCCGCTGACCCAGGCCACCCTGGAGCGCGTGCTCAACCTGATGCGCACCGTGCCGGGCGTCAAGTTCACGCCTGCGCTCGACCTGCCGCGCCGCGCCGACGGCGCAACCGCGCTGGTGCTGGCGGCCACGCGGCGGCCCGTGGGCCTGACCGGCAGCGTGGCGGACCTGGGCACGGGCATGCAGCCCATTGTGAACATGGCCGCCAACAGCCTCACGCCGCTGGGAGAACAGGTCAAGCTGACCGCCGCCGTGCCGTTCAATCACGACGACGTCAAGTACGTGGCCGGCGAGATCAGGGTGCCGATCGGCAACGACGGTCTTGCGATGAAGCTCGACGGCTACCACTACGATGCGCGGCCCCGGGACGAAGCCATCGAGTCCCTGGGTTTCGAGCGCCGGGTGCGCAACGAGCGGGCCGGGGTGGCGGTGAGCTATCCCCTTCTGCTGAACAACACGCGCTCGCTGACCGGCACCCTGGGCGTCTACGCCACCAATTCACGCGACCGCTACGACGCGCGCAACAGCGATCTCTGGCTGCGCCAGGACGCCCGCGTGCGGGCGGCCAATGCCGAGCTGCGGTATGTCCAGATGTCGCCCACGGCGTCTTCCGACGTCACGCTGGGCGTCTCCAAGGGCTTCGACACGGCCGGCGCGCGCAAACGCATCGACAGCAACTACGGCTACGCGGCCACCCCCGAGCTCGACCTGGATTTCACGCGCGTGAACCTGAACGCGCGGCTGGCCCACACCCTGCCCGCGGGGCTGGGACTGGTGCTGTCCGCCGCGGGCCAGTATTCCAGCAACGTGCTTCCCTCCTCCGAGCAGATCTCGTTCGGCAACACGCGCTTCGCGATGGGCTACCCGCAAGGCGAGCAAAGCGGTGACAAGGGCGTGGGCCTGTCGGCGGAAATCAATCGCCGCATCCCGCTGGGCTGGGCTTACCTGTCCAGCGTGCAGCCCTATGCGCTCGTCGATTACGCGCGCACCTGGTACAACAACGACGCGCTGCAGGAGGCCAACCAGCGCCACCTGTCGTCCGTGGCCATGGGCCTGCGGCTCACCGACGACAAGCGCTACCTGTTCGATTTCAACGTGGCCAAGCCGGTCGGCGCGCGGCCCGCCGGCGACGACCGGCGCGACTGGCGCTTCAACGCCAATTACTCGCTGTTCTACGACGCGTTCTAGGGCCGACACGCCCCGGCGCGCGGGCGGCGTTACGTAACGCCGCCGTAACGTTACGGGCCACATTGCCTGCCGAGGGCTCCCGCCGGCCCTGTTCGGCGCAAAAAAACGGATTCGCAAATTTGCGAAAACCGCAGCAATTTCCCCATAAGCCGCTGATTTTGCGAATTTTTTCAAGCGCTCCCCGAAAGCGGCGGACAAAAAAGGCAGCATCCGAAAAGAATTGGCATGATTTATGCGTGGTGAGTCGTATCGGGACATTTCAGCGCCCGCTTTCCCAATGAGAGGAGCTCGCCATGCAATCCCCCCACGACACCCACCGCGTCCAGCGCATTCTCACCGCCTCCGTCCTGGCCGCCCTGCTCGCGAGCGCACTGGCCGCGTGCGGCAGCGGCGGCGGCCATCATTCGAGCGCCGCGCTCCCCGGTCTCGGCGGCGACAGCGGAACGGGCGGCGACAACGGCACGGGCGGCCCCGGCGGAAATGGCAACGGCAACGGCAACGGCAACGGCAACGGCAACGGCAACGGCAATGGCAACGGCGGCACGGACAATCCCGGCAACCCGACGGATCCGAACAACCCCGGCACCAACCCGACCACCACGGGCTTGCTCGAAACCACGCTCGGCAATACCGGCGCGGCGGTGGACAACGCGGTGCCGCTCAATCTGGACACCACGCTGGGCGAGCTGGGCAAGGCGCTGGACCCGACGGTGCAGCCTGTCGCCGATGCCGTCGTCGGCCTGACCCAGCAAGTCGGCGCCACGACGGGCCTGGGGCAGCCGGTGGACACGGCGGTGCAGCAGGTCGGCGGCGTGGTGAGCAACCTGGGAACGACGCTGGCCGGCACTGGCCTGCCCGGCGGACTGGGCAGCGGCCTCGGCGGCCTGGTGGACGGTCTGGGCAAGACCGTCGCCAGCACGGGCGGCCTGCTCAACGCCGATCCGGACAACCCGCAGCCTCTGACGGCGATCCTGGGCAACGCGACCCAGGCCGTGGGCACGCTCACCTCGAGCCTCTCCGGCGAGGGGGGCCTGCTCCAGCCCGTGTCGCAACTGGCGGGCGGGCTCACGGGCCAGCTGCTCGGCGGCCCGGTGAACCCGATCCTGGAGCCGGCGCTGGGCAACACCGGGCAGGCGGTCGATAACGTGCTGCCGCTGGGCCTGCAAACCCCGCTGGCCGGCGTCGGCGCAGCGCTCGACAACACCGTCAGCCCGATCGCGGGCGCCGCCACCGGACTGACGCAGCAGGTGGGCGCCGTCACCACGCTCGGCGCGCCGGTGAACGGCCTGCTGACGACGCTGGGCGGCTCGGTGAGCAATCTGGGCGGCACGCTGCCTGGCGGCGATGCGGCGGGCCTGAACGGCGTGCTGCAAGGTCTGGGCGGCGCCATCGCCAGCGCGGGAGGACTGGTGCAGGCCACGCCCGGCAATGCCAATCCGCTTGGCAATACGCTGGCCAACGCCACAGGCGCCGTGGCCTCGCTGACGGGCGGACTGAACGGCATAGGCGGCGGCAACGGCCTGCTCAGCCCGCTGACCGGCGCCCTGGGCGCGACCGGCGTGGATACGTCAGCGGGCGCCGCCGGCCTGCTGGCCCCGCTGACCGGCGCCGTCTCCAGCGTGACCGCCGCG
>NZ_LHSJ01000190.1:0-8226 GCF_001270295.1 Achromobacter sp. DMS1
CGCCGGCCGGATCGGGGGGCCGGGAGTCGGCCCAGACCCCGTCCCGCCCCCCTGTTCGTCAAAACCAACACGCTCCGCCGGGTGGAGCGCCCAAATCGTCATATCCAGCATTAATGCGGCTGTGCAGGGAAGCCAAAGGCCCCCAAATGCCTTAAGATTGTTTCCAGCACGCAGGAAACCCAGTAGCTATTCCTTTGAACCAGCTCTTGGCGTTGCTATACTGGCCCCGTTTTCCTGATATGCGGCGGGGGTTCGCTGCGAGTCACTTATCCAGCTTCAAGCTCAACGAGGAGAAACATGAACAAACCCTCCAAATTCGCTCTGGCGCTCGCCTTCGCCGCCGTCACGGCCTCTGGTGTAGCCTCGGCCCAGTCGTATCCCCAGACGGTGGACAACTGGCGCAACCCGTTCGGTGACGTCTGGAAGAACGGCACGAACGAACTCTGCTGGCGCGATGCCTTCTGGACCCCGGCTACCGGCATCCCCGGCTGCGACGGCGTTCCGGTTGCGGCTCGGTAGGGAACGACGGATGTACTTGAGGACTTGCGCGGGTTCGGACACGAAAGACTCCCGATGAGGTTTTCAGGCGGAGCGAAATGTATCACGTGTTACTGTGTTTTTGTACAGTATTTCCGGGGCGCGGCGCAAGATCGCGGGCGCCGCGGGAGCCCGAGGGTAGAATGGGCCGCGCGGCCGCAGCCGCGGCGGGCGCGCCGCGATTTCCCTTCCGCCGCTTTCCCTTGCATGGCTGACCTCAAACTTCTCGAAGACCTGGTGGCGCTGGCGCAGACCGGCAGCTTCGTGCGCGCGGCGGAGTCGCGCCACGTGACGCATCCGGCCTTCGGCCGGCGCATCCGCGCGCTGGAAGCCTGGGCCGGCGCGCCGCTGCTGGAGCGCACCGGACGCCCGTCACGCTCACGCCCGAGGGCGCGGCGCTGCTCAAGACGCCGAGGTGGTGGAGCAGATGGGGCTGGTGCGCCACCGCATCCGCAGTTCCGGCGCGGGCGGCGAGGCGGTGCTGCGCGGCCCACGGGCCGCAGCCTGGCGCGCACGCTGGTGGCGGACTGGATCGCGCGGCTGCGCCACCGGGCGCCGAAGGTGCTGCACGAGGGCACGCAGGTGGAGATTTCCACCGGCATGATGAAAGACATGGCGGCGCGGCTGGAGCAGGGCAGGGTCGATCTGCTGTGCTGCTACGAGCATCCCGCGCTGTCGGTGCAGCTCACGCCGGGCCGCTACCGCTACATGACGCTGGGCACGGACAAGCTCGTGCCGGTCAGCCAGGCCGATGCGCGGGGCCGGCCGCGCTACGCGCTGCGCGAAGGCGGCGAGGCGGCCCCGCTCATCACCTATGCGGGCGGGCTGGCCATGGAGCGCATCGTCGGCGACCGCCTCGAGAACACGCCCTACGCGCTCAGTCCGTTCGTGCGCAGCGATTCGCTGGACGCGCGCGCCGCGCGGTGGCCAAGGGCCTGGGCGTGGCCTGGCTGCCGTGGTCCATGGTGGCCGCCGATTGCCGCCGTGGCGTGCTGGCCGCCCTGGGCGGGCGCAGCGACGAGATCGCCTTCGAGGTCCGGCTGTACCGGCCGCGCGCCCGGCTGGCCGACCTGGCCGAGGCGGCATGGGACGCCACGGCGCGGCGCAAGACCTGAATCCGCCGCCCGCCGCGCCGCGGCAGGGAAACCCGCCACCGTGGCGGAGCGTGGCATGGTGCGGTAAGCAATCCGCACGGAGATGTGCCGATTCAGCACGGAGCGGCGGGACGCCGCGCCGCAGAATAGCTCCCGAAATCACGACAGAGACGGCGCCGCCGTCCGCCTCAGCACCCCAGGGAGAAAGAATGAAAACCGTTATGCATCCGATCTGCGCGCCGCGCTCGCCGCGTTCTGTTTCGCGGCGGCCGCGGCCGTGGCGCCCGCCGCCCATGCGGCCGATTACCCCGACCACCCCATCTCGCTGGTGGTGGGCTACCCCGCCGGCGGCAGCGTGGACCTGACCGCCCGTCTGTTCGGCGAGGAGCTGGCCAAGCGCCTGGGCCAGAGCGTGGCGTCGAGAACGTGGGCGCGCGGGCGGCACCATCGGCGCGCAGCGCGTCGCGCGCGCGCAGGCCGACGGCTATACGCTGCTGTTGGGCTCGACCAACGAAATGGTCATTGCCCGCATGATCAACAATGCCGTCAAGTACGACCCCGCCAAGGATTTCACGGCGCTGGGCGTGATCGCCTCGCAGCCCATGCTGCTGGCGGCCAGCAAGAACTCGGGCGTGAAGACGGCCGCCGAATACCTGGAAAAGCTGCGCGCGGCCAAGCCCGGCAGTTTCAACTACGGTTCGTCCGGCGTGGGCACCACGCTGCACCTGGCCGGCGAGATGATCAACCAGTCCACCGGCACCCGCGCCGAGCACGTGCCGTACCGCGGCGTGTCGCCGCTGGTCACGGACCTGATGAGCGGCCAGCTGGACTTCGGCATGCTGGTGCTGTCCTCGGGCCTGCCGCAGGTGCGCGGCGACAAGATCGTGGCGCTGGGCGTCACCGAGAAGAAGCGCTCGCCGGTGGCGCCCGACCTGCCCGCCCTGGCCGAGACGCCGGGATTCGAAGCGGTGGACATCAACGTCTGGTTCGCGCTGTACGGCCCGGCCGGCCTGCCCGAGCCCGTGGCCGCCAGGCTGCGCGGCGCCCTGGCCGATATCCTGAAGTCCGAGCAGTTCCGGGCCAAGATGCAGGAGGCGGGCGGGGCGCTGTCGCAGCCCGGCATCGATCCCGTGGCGTTCCAGGCCGACGAGACGAAAAAATACGGCGCGCTGGTCAAGGCCGCCCGGATCGAGGCGCAATAGGGATTGCGCACTGGGCGGCGCGGACCGGCGGTCCGCGCCCGCCGTCTTTTATGGATGCACTCATGGAATTCAAGCTTCCCGTTCCCGACCTGGGCGCGGAACGCGCCGGCAATACCGGCACGCCCGGCGTCTGGCATTTCGAGTCCGGCGCGCCGGGCCGCGCGCTCATGATCTCGGCGCTGGTGCATGGCAACGAGCTGTGCGGGGCCTGGGCCCTCAAGGAGCTGCTGGCCGCGGGCCTGCGCCCGCGCCGCGGCAGCCTTACGCTGGCGTTCTGCAACCTGGAGGCGTTCGACCGTTTCGACCTCGCCCGCCACGACGCGTCGCGTTTCGTGGAAGAAGACATGAACCGCGTCTGGAGCGCCGGGCGGCTGGAAGACCCCGCCACCGCCGACCGCCGCCGGGCCGCGGCGTTGCGCCCATGGGTGGAGCGCGCCGACTGGCTGCTCGACCTGCATTCCATGCACGAACCCGGCGCGCCGCTGCTGCTCACCGGCCTGCTGCCGCGCAATATCGCGCTCGCGCGCCGGCTCGGCGCGCCGCAGCACGTGATCGTGGACGCCGGCCACAAGGACGGCGTGCGCATGCGCGACTATGGCCGGTTCGGCGAGGCGCAGGAAGACGCCTGCGCCCTGCTGATCGAATGCGGCTTCCATGGCGACCCGTCCTCGCGCGACGTGGCGCGCGACATGGCGGCGCGCATGCTGCGCGAATCCGGCGTCGTCGACGCCCAGGACCTGCCCGCCGGCTGGCTGCTGCCCGAACCGTCCGCCCAGCGCGTGCTCGAAGTCACCCACGCCATCGTCGCGCCTTCCATGGACGTGCGCTTCTCCCAGCCCTGGCAGGGCCTGGAAACGCTCGAACAGGCCGGCAGCGTCATCGGCTGGGCCGACGGCCAGCCCATCGTCACCCCCTACGACCGGTGCACCCTCATCATGCCCTCGCTGCGCCAGCTCAAACCCGGCGTAACCGTCGTCCGCCTGGCGCGCGACCACGCCGCATAAGCGCCGGCAGAAAGCAACAGGCGCGCCCAAGACGGAACGGGCGCCCCCAAACCGGAGCGCCGCGGATCCGGCTTGGCCGGTCCGCCATCGCGCCCTCTTCGAGGGGGAGGCGCCGCAGGCGCCTCGGGGATGGGCCTAGCGCTGCGGCGTATATTGCAGCTCGTCCAGCGTATAGCCCTGCGCCGTCGCGGCGGCCAGCGCCTTGTCGAGCTCTTCCTTGGGCATCTGCGGCGAGCGCGAGAGTATCCACAGGTACTTGCGGTCGGGCGTGCCCACCACCGCCCAGCGGTAGTCCGGGTCCAGCCCGATGATCCAGTAGTCGCCCTTGAAAGGCTTGAAGAACGAGATTTCCAGCTTGGCGTTGTTGCTGCCTTCGATGGCCGTGGCCGTGCCGGAGGTGGAGTCGATGTCGCCGTCCTTGGTGCGGCAGCGGTTGTTCACGCCCAGCGTGCCGTCCGGATGCACGGTGTACTCGGCCGTGGTGTCGCCGGCGCAGTCGCGCTGGAAGAACATGGGGAACTTGGCGATCTCGTACCACATGCCCGCATAGCGTTTCAGGTCCACCGACGCCACGGTCTGCACCGGGGGCGGCGCGGCATGGGTCTGCACGGTGATGGCGGCAGTCAACGCCAGCAGGAATGTTGCGATGCGGCGCATGGGATAAACCTCCTCGGGATGGCGGGCGCGCGCCGGTTGTTGCGCCGCCGGCCGAAACCCTAACGATACGCCTTTATTCGACGCGCCTTATTTGCTGCCCGGCGCCTTGAGCGCGGCATGGTAGCGCGCCACGTAGGTGTCGAAGTCTTCGGTGTCGCTCTGCTCGATGCGCCGCTGCTCTTGCAGCGAGGCCTGCGCGGCCTGCCGGTAGGCCGCGGCCACCTCGGGCCGGCAGGGCTGCGCCCGCAGCGTCTCGGCGTGGCTTGCGGCTGAGCGCCAGGGAATATTCCAGGAAGCTCGCGCCCGATTCCTTCAGTTCGGCCACCAGGCGCGCCGAGGGCGTGCTGCCGGGGTCGGCCAGCTTGCCGCGCTGCGCCTGCACGGCCTGCGCGTAGGCGTCGCCGCCCAGCGCCGCGTCGTAGAGCGCGGCATACGGCGCGATGCGGTCCAGCAGCTCTGCGCCCCATTGCGCCAGGCCGATGGGCTGGCCGTCGCGGTCCAGCATGAGGCCGGGCTTGCGGCCTTCCTTGACCACGGTGGCGAAGTTGTCCACGCTGCGCTGGCAATAGCCGCTGGCGGGGAAGAAGGGGCTGTCGGACGCGGCGCAGAACAGCAGGAAGGCGTCCATGAAGCGGGTGGTGGCCGCGTCGATGCCCACCGGCGAGTAAGGGTCGATGTCCAGGCAGCGCACTTCCACGTACTGCACGCCGCGCTCGGCCAGGGCGGTGATGGGGCGCTCGCAGCGGCCCGTGGTCCGCTTGGGCCGGATGCTGGAGTAGTACTCGTTTTCGATCTGCAGCACGTTGGTGTTGAGCTGGATCCACTCGCCGTTGCGGTGCGTGCCGATCTTCTGGTATTCGGGCCAGGGCTGGGTGACCGCGTCATAGAGCCGGCCCAGGAAGGTTTCCAGGTCGTTGTAGCAGAGCTTGAGCTGGGACTGCGCCTTGTTCTGGTAGCCCAGGTCGCTCATGCGCAGGCTGGTCGCGTGCGGCAGGTACAGCGTGCCGGCGTCCAGCGCCTGCAGCGGGTGGTCGTGGCCGCGCAGGAAGTCGCGCGCAGGGCCGGCGCCGCGCCGAACAGGTACATCAGCAGCCAGGAGTAGCGCGTGAAATTGCGGATGAGGCCGATGTAGCCGCGCGAGCGGCGGTCCTGGGTGCTGCCGGGCGCCGTGTCCAGCATTTCCCAGATGTCGTCGGGCAGCGAGTAGTTGTAGTGCACTCCGGCGATGCACTGCATGGTCTTGCCGTAGCGCTCGGCCAGGCCGCGCCGGTAGACATGCTTGAGCATGCCGGTGTTGGAGGTGCCATACCAGGCGATGGGGATGTCGGCTTCGTCCGGCAGGGTGGCCGGCATGGACTGGTTCCAGATCAGCTCGCCGTCGAGCACGCTGTAGACGTGGCGGTGCGTGTCGGTGAGTTCGGCCAGCAGCGATCCGGCGTCGGCATGCGTGCCGGTAATGAGTTCCAGCAGCGACTCCGAATAGTCGGTGGTGACGTGTTCGTTGGTGAGGGCCGAGCCCAGGCCGGCGGGATGGGGCCTGCGCGACAGCTGGCCCCGTTCGTCGACGCGCAACCCTTCTTTCTCGATGCCCCGCAAGGTGCGGGCCAGGAGCGGCAGGTTGGCCTCGAGGCGCTTGAGTCGGTTGGCGGCGGTATCGGTCACTTTGGTTCTCGTTCGGGTATGTCGGCGGATTTTACGGGCTGCTGGCCGCTCGTGCCGAGGGAGCCAGCACGGCATGCAGGGGCAATCGGCCCCGGGCCGCCACCCGCTCCGCTGCCGCGCCGAGGGGGGCGGCGCGCGGGCGGAGCGGGAAATCGGCGACAATTTCCGCTGGTTTTCCAGACGAACGCCGGCCGGGGCAATGCGCCAATGGGGATTTCATCGCTGTTTCGTTTCGTTCTCAAGAGGGGCCGCGCGCTGGCCGCCATCGCCCTGGTGGGCCTGGCGGCGGCCTGTACGCCCAGCTACAACTGGCGCGAACTCGACGTGGCGGGCGGCCACGCGCGCGCCGCGTTTCCGGCCAAGGTGGAGTCCGAGACGCGCGACCTGGCGCTGGGCGGCGAGACGCTCAAATTCACCCTGGAAACCGCTTCCGTGGGCGAGGCCTTCTTTGCCGTGGGGTCGGCGCCGCTGCCGCCGGGGCATCGCGGCGACCCGGTCGCCCGGCGCGCGGCGGGCCTGGCGTGATGCGGTCGCTGTACACCAACATGCAGGCCGTGCCGCCGCTGGAGTTTCCCGCCTACGGCGAAGACATCGAGGTGCGCGGCAAGGCCATGGGCAAGCCGGGCTGGCTGCGGGCCCGCGTCTGGGTGACCGACACCATGCTGATCGAGGCGGTGGCCGCGGGCACGGAAGAGAGCCTGCCCGAGGAGCGCGCCCGCGAGTTCCTGCGGTCCGTGGTCGTCAAGCCGTGAGCCCGTCCAGCAGGCCCCGGCGTATCGCCTCGGCCACGGCGGCGCGCCGACCGCGCACGCTCAGCCTGTCGCAGGCATTGCGCAGGTGGAAATTGACGGTGCTTTCGCTGATGCCCAGAATGCGGGCGGTTTCCCAGCTGGTTTTTCCCGCCGCGGCCCAGTGCAGGCAGGCGGTCTGGCGTTCGGTGAGCGGTGTGGGGGGCATGGTGGGACGCGGCGCAGGCCGCCCGCTATGCTGCGATGCCGCCCATGCTCGGCGACGCCCGCATCTGCGGCAAGCGTTCATGGCCAGCCGCATCGTTTTTGCCATCTTTGACGGAATAGCCGCATGCTGGCCATTTTTCAGTTCTATTTCTCGGCCATCGTGCTCATGCTGCCCCTGCTGTCCTGCGTGGGCATCGGCGCGTTCTGGGCCAGGCGCGACCTGCCGTTCGGCGGCAGCTTCATCACCACCCTGGTCACCTCGGTGACCACGCCCGCCCTGGTGTTCCACCTGGCGCGCACCCGTGCCTTCCAGGACCTGGCGCAGGCCTATCTGGCGCGCGAACCCGCGGGCTGCCTCGTCAACCTGGGCTGCGGGCTCAGCGATTACTTCCAATGGCTCGACAACGGCCAGGCGCGCATGGTCGACGCCGATCTGCCGGAAGTGATCGCGCTGCGCCGCGAATGGCTCGGCCAGCCCGGACCGCGCCGCACGCTGGCGGAATTGGATCTCTGCCAGCCCGGCTGGTGGGACCGCCTCGGCCTGCCATCCGGGCCGGGCCAGGCGCCGGTGTTCCTGATGAGCGAGGGCGTGCTGATGTACCTCCAGCCGCAAGCGGTGTCCGCCATTCTCGCCGAGGTCGGCGAGCGCGCGCCGGCCGGCTCGGTATTCGCCTTCGACGCCATGTGCTGGCTGGCCGCCGGACGGGCGCGCCGCCATCCTTCCGTGCGGCACACGCGGGCGGAGTTCGGCTGGGGCCCGCGCCGCCTGGCCGACCTGACAACGCCCGCAGCCGCGCCTGCGCATGGCCGCGGCCCGCAAGGTCATGGAAGGCTATGGGTTTCCCTATTCCGCCTTCGGGCCGCTGTTCCGCCTGGTCTGCGGCGTGCCTTTCTATGCCGTGTATGAACTGCATGCGCGCGACGGCGCATCGTGAGGATTCCGCCATGAACCACATCATCCGCACCGAACAGGGCCTGCAGGCGCAGGTCGGCGCGCGCCCGGCCGTGGCCGACCTGAAAGTCATCGACCACCTTGATGCCTGGGCGCGGCGGCTGGCTGGCCGCATCGGCCGCTGGCCTTCGCCGCGTTCTCGCGACGAGCGGGGCGTGGACG